>NZ_JAAGPQ010000105.1:0-24608 GCF_017104985.1 Paraburkholderia sp. Ac-20342
AACAGAAGGAGCTCTTCCAGACACTGAACCTGCCAACCCCGACCGCCGACGCCTTGTAGGGACAAAAACGCTACCCCTGATGTAGCGAAATCAAAGACTTACGCAAGAATCTGTCGAACTCGGGGGAACTGGCTGGTTTCCGTATACGGCGCTAAAACGGCTTATCAGAAATCCGATCTGGCCTTTCTGGTTTCGTCGGCTGGAATCGTACTCGGGTTCGCTGCGGCTATACTGATTTTCCGACGGCGCAGGGATGCTGAGAAAAGACGTTGAAACTCGTTCCTTTCGCACCAGTAAAGAAGTTGGCGGAGTCGGTGCAGGCTGCCATGCAGGAAGTGCGGCAAGCGCGACGAGCATGGGTGTGAAGCAGACACGCGAAACGTGGCAAGGTTGGACCGAATATAATAAGTCACAACTGACTTAGCTCGGAATCCATGAACACATCGCTCGGTAACGCCGCAGGTACTTCCTCGACTGCTCCAACCACGCCGAACCCGGCCGCATCCATCACCCTGCCGCTGCCGCTGCCGCCGCGCCCCTCCGCCGAAGAATTCGCCGCCGTGCTCGAACACGGCGCCTATATGCCGCTCACGCAGTTCGGCGTGATCGACGTCACCGGCGACGACGCGGCCAGCTTCCTGCACGGCCAGCTCACCAACGACGTCCAGCATCTCGATGCCGCTCACGCGCGCCTCGCCGGCTACTGTTCGGCGAAGGGGCGCCTGCTCGCGTCGTTCCTCAGCTGGCGCAGCGGCGACACGATCCGCCTACTGGTGTCGAAGGACGTGCAGGCGGCCGTGCAGAAGCGTCTGTCGATGTTCGTGCTGCGCGCGAAGGCGAAGCTCGCCGACGCGAGCGGCGAACTCGCGGTGGTCGGCCTCGCAGGCGACGTGCGCGGCGCGCTCTCGGGCGTGTTCGACGCGCTGCCCGACGGCGTGCACGTGCAGGTCGACGGCACGGCGGGTTTGCTGATCCGTGTGCCGGATGCGCTGGAACGCCTGCGCTATCTGTGGATCGGCCCGAAGGCGCAGGTCGAGGCGTTGCTGCCCGCGCTCGACGGCACGCTCCAGCGCGTCTCGCCGGCGGTGTGGGACTGGCTCGATATCCGCGCGGGCGAGCCGCGCATCACGCAGCCGGTCGTCGAGCAGTTTGTGCCACAAATGGTTAACTTCGACGTGCTCGGCGCGGTCAATTTCCGCAAAGGCTGCTATCCGGGCCAGGAAGTGGTCGCGCGCAGCCAGTATCGCGGCACGATCAAGCGGCGCACGTCGCTCGCGCACGTGGACGGCGAACTGGAAACGGTGCGCCCCGGCGCGGAACTGTTCCATTCGGACGATCCGGGCCAGCCATGCGGGATGATCGTGAACGCGGCGGCGGCGCGGGAAGGCGGCGTCGATCTGCTCGTCGAGATCAAGCTCGCGGCGCTCGACAACGGCACCGTGCATCTCGGCTCGGCCGATGGCCCGGTGCTACGCTTTATCGCGCTGCCGTACGGTTTGCCGACCGAGGTGTGAGCGGCGGCGGGTGCGATGAAAAGCGGCGCTCGATGGAGCGCCGTCTTTTATCGGCCGTCGGCTGGTTTGTCCGCCAGGCCTCACCGGTTACCGTGATCGGCTGTTCTAGCCGCCCGACTCGCCCACTTCACCCGACAGCGCTTCACCCGACTTGCCTGACCTCGTCCGCCTTGCGCGGCCGCTCGCCTGCGGCAAACCCGCCGCCCCTGCTCTCACCGGGAGACGCCCCCGATGTGCCTGATCGTTTTCGACTGGCGACCCGACGCGGTCGATGGCCCGCTCTTCACGCTCGCGGCAAATCGCGACGAGTTCTTCCGCCGCACGGCCGAGCCGCTCGGCTGGTGGCATGACGCGCCGGGCGTGCTGGCGGGCCGCGATCTGGTGGGTGGTGGCACGTGGCTCGGCATGTCGCGCGACGGCCGCTTCGCCGCGCTGACCAATTACCGCGCGCCGGCCGAGATGCGCGCCGACGCGCCCACGCGCGGCACGCTCGTCAGCGACTGGGTGAGCGGCGCCGCGCGAGACCGCAGCGGCGATCCGCATGAAACGCCGCTCGACTATCTCCGCCACGTCGCACAAGACGGCGACATCTACAACGGCTTCAACCTGCTCGTCGGCGACTGGACGCGCCGCGAGCTCGCCTGGTACTGCAACCGCGGCGGCGCTCACAGCGGCCCCGCGCTGCTCGCGCCGGGCACACACGGCATCTCGAACGCCGTACTCGATACCGCGTGGCCGAAGCTCGTCAGAAAGCGCGCGGAGCTCGGCGCATTGCTCACGCGCGAGGCAGCGCCGCCGCTTGAACGTCTGATCGATCTGATGCGCGATCCGCGTCTCGCCCGCGACGACGAACTGCCGTCCACCGGCATTCCGCTCGAACGCGAGCGGGCGCTGTCGGCGGCGTTTATCGAATCGCCCGAATACGGCACGCGCGGCACGACCGCGCTGCGCGTCGCCGCCTATGGCGAGGTGATCGGCGTGGCGGTGGCCGAGCGCAGCGACGACAACGGTTCGCACCGCATCGTGCGGCCCGGCGATTTCGAACGCAGCTTCGCGTTCAACGTCGAGCGGGCGAGCTAGAAGACCGCGCCCTCACCCGACGCCAAACGCCGCGCGCAGTGCCGCCGCGGCATCCGCGTGCGCCTGCGCGACCTCGGGCACAAAGCCGCCCATCTTGAAGAACTCGTGGATCATGCCCGCGTAGCGCCTGAGCGTGACCGGATTGCCGAGCGCGCGCAGTTTCTCCGCGTATGCGTCGCCCTCGTCGCTGAGCGGATCGTATTCGGCGGTCGCGATCCACGCGGGCGCGACGCGCCGAAAATCGGGTGCGCCGCGCGTGCCGTCGAGCGGCGCGAAACGCCAGTCGTCACGATCGCCGGCGTCGCGCAGATACTGCTCGAAGAACCATTGAATCGTCTCGCCCGACAGCAGAAAGCCATCGGCAAGACGCGCATGCGAGTCGGTCTGCTGATGGCCGGTCGTGCCCGGATAGATCAGCAATTGCAGCGCGAGCGCCATGCCCGCGTCGCGGGCGAGCACCGCGCAGACCGTCGCGAGCGTGCCGCCCGCGCTATCGCCGCCGACCGCGAGCCGATCCGCGTCGAGCGCGAATTCGCCGGCGTGGGCGTGCAGCCAGCGCAGCGCGTCGAACGCGTCTTCGACCGCCGTGGGGAATCGATGCTCGGGCGCGAGCCGGTAGTCGACCGACAGCACCGCGCAGCGGCCGTCGCGCGCGAACATCCGGCATAGCGCGTCGTGCGTGTCGACGCTGCCGACCGTGAAGCCGCCGCCGTGGTAGTAGACGAACGCGGGCAGCGGCTCGGCCCAGCCCGGCTCGACCGGGTAATAGAGACGCGCGCGGATCGTCGCGCCATCGCGCGTCGGCACGCGCAGGTCCTCGACCGAAAACATCGGCGCGCTCGCGATCTCGAGAATCGGCGCGCTTTTCTCGTAGGACGCGCGCGCGGCCTGCGCGCTCATCTGGTGATAATGCGGACGCCTGGCCCGCGCGATCATGTCGAGCACCTGCTCGATCTTCGGATTCAACGGCATGGTTTGGGCAACGTGATGCGCGCCGAGCGCCGGCGGCGCAAATGCGTCAAAAGGTTAATCCGCGTTCTTCACTTCCGGCTTCAGCGACATCGGATCGGACGGCTCGCGCAATTGTTCGATATCTTCGTGACGCAGCTTCACGGTCGCCATGATGCCGGGATGCGTGACGATATAGAAACGCCGCGCGGCAATCGCCTCGAACGCGAGGTCGGCAACATCGGCGGCGGACAGCTTGCCCGACTGCACCGCGCGCTGCAACTGCTTGCCCGCCGCGATCTGCGAGAGGGTCGGCCGACCCGCGTTGCGCAGCCCGGCCGGGCGCGCGCGCTCGGCATCGGCGATGCCGGTCGGCACGAAGGCCGGACACAGCAACGAACAGCCAACCTCGCCAGCCGTGCCCGCCTGCGCGAGCCGCAGGTCGTGATAAAGCGTCTCGGTCAGCGACACGACCGCGTGCTTCGACGCGTTGTAGATACCCATCGCGGGCGGCGACAGCAGCCCCGCCACCGACGCCGTGTTGACGATATGCGCGGGCTCCTTCTGCGCGAGCATGATCGGCGTGAAGACGCGCACGCCGTGCGCGACGCCCATCACGTTGACGCCGAACACCCACGACCAGTCGTTCGCGCTGCTTTCCCACAGGAAGCCGCCCGAGCCCACGCCCGCGTTGTTAAAGAGCAGATGCACCTTGCCGAACGCGGCGAGCGCGGCCTCGGCCAGCGCTTCGACCTCGCCCGCGTTGGCGACGTCGGTCGGCACGCCGATCGCCTCGGCGCCGGCCGCGCGCAAGGCGTCGACGGTCTGCGCGAGCGCGTCGGCGCTGACGTCGGCGAGCACGAGCTTCATGCCGAGCGCCGCGCCCTTTTGCGCGAACGCACGGCCGAAGCCGCCGCCAGCGCCGGTGATTACCGCCACCTTGCCTGCGAATTCGAACATCGTTGGACTACTCCCTGGTTGAGTGGTGACGCCGCGCCGGGATCAGATCAGCCTGACCAGCTGCTTGCCGAAGTTGCGGCCCTTGAGCAGACCGATGAACGCCTCGGGCGCGGCGTCGAGCCCTTGCGCAATGGTCTCGCGATAATGCAGATTCTTCTGCGCGACGAGCGTGCCGAGCTGCGCGAGCGCCTCGGGCCACACCTCCATATGCTCCGAGACGATAAAGCCCTGCACGAGCAGCCGCTGCGTCAGCATCAGCGAGGGATTTTTGAGCGGTACCGGCTGGCCGTCATACCCGGCGATGAAACCGCACAACGCGATGCGCCCGAACGCGTTCATGCGCGCGAGCGTCGCATCGAGCCCCTCGCCGCCGACGTTCTCGAAGCAGCCGTCGATACCGTCGGGCGTCGCGGCCTTCAGGTCCTGGTAGAGATTGCCGGCCTTGTAGTCGACGCAGGCGTCGAAGCCGAGCGTCTCGACGACGTAGCGGCATTTCTCCGCGCCGCCCGCGATGCCGACCGCGCGCGCCCCGGCCGCCTTCGCGAGCTGGCCGACCACGCTGCCCACCGCCCCGCTCGCCGCGCTGACGACGACCGTCTCGCCCGCCTTCGGTGCGATGATGCGGTTGAGCCCGTACCACGCGGTGACGCCCGGCATGCCGACCGGGCCAAGATAGGCCGGGAGCGGCACATGCGTGTCGTCGACCTTCTGCATGCCCGCGCCGTTCGAGGTGCCGTACTCCTGCCAGCCGAACATCGCGACGACCTTGTTGCCGACCGCGAACTTCGGGTTCTTCGATTCGACCACTTCGCCGACCGTGCCGCCGATCATCACTTCGTCGAGCGGCTGCGGCGCCGCGTACGACTTGCTGTCGTTCATGCGGCCGCGCATGTACGGATCGAGCGACAGGAAGTGGTTGCGCACGCGCACCTCGCCTTCGGCGAGCGGGGCGAGCGGCGTTTCGACGAGCCTGAAGTTATCGGGCGTGACTTCGCCTTGCGGACGCGAAGCGAGCAGAACCTGCCGGTTGATCTGGGTCATGAGGGTCGTCTCCCTGGTTTGCCGATGGAGTTGCAAATTAAGTTGCCAATTGAGTTGCCGATGGTTCGGTTGGCCAGCGCGCGCGTCGTCGTGCCTCGCGCGCGCCGTGAGGTTGCGCGGTCAGTCGCTCGGACCGGGTTTTGCCGACGGGTCGCTGCGCAGACGCTGGCGCGTCACGTCGCGGCCCACCGCGAGGCGGCGCATGTACTTGAAGGTGCCGAGCGCCTTGGCGACGAAGTGGCCTTCGCTGTCGCGGATCTCGCCTTCGCAATAGGCCATCGTGGTCGAGCGGTGCAGCACGCGGCCGCTCGCGCGCAACTCGCCGCGGCCGGGCTGCATGAAGTTGACCTTCATCTCGACCGTGACGACGCCGACGCCGTCGCCGGCGAGACTGCGCGCGGCCATCGCGAGCGCGACGTCGGCGAGCGTCATCGTAACGCCGCCGTGCGCGACGTCCCAGGTGTTCATGTGATCGGGCTGCAAGGGCAGCACGACTTCGCTGACGCCGTCGGCGGCGCTGAGCAAGCGCGCGCCGAGGCGGTCGACGAAGGGGCTTTCGGGCAACGAAGCGTTGCCGCTGCGGGCGGATGAGGTCGAGTCGGTCATTGCAGTGTTCGGAGTTCGTGGTCAGCGGCGTCTGCATCTGGAACGGTCGCATCACGCGGACGGTCGCCGCGCAAGGCGCGCGCGGGCACAAACGCGGACGCAAGCGCATACGCGCGTGGCGAAAAATGATACCTGCTATCGCTTCGGTGCATTCGCGTCGCTGTGCTTCTTCGTTCGCTCATGGGGTGCCTATCGGTTGCTCACGGGTTGCGCTTCATTCGCTCATCATCTGTTTAGCCTGGCGTATCAGACTGACGAAGCATGAAGCGAAAACGGTAGCTGGGTCGGCGGGCATACAATCGAAAAGCGTGTCGGGCGGACTGAGGCACAATTGCGCGAGAGATTGCGCCCGGAATATCAATATGAGTACGGCTCAGGTTGTCTTATCTACTGCAATGATGAACGAAAAATCCTATCCCCAGTTCTATGTGCTGTTCGGGGGATATCTCAACCAGGATAGCGATCTTTGGGGCGATACGCTGGAAGATGTCGTCTCTTGCTACAAGCGAGACAGTTCTCCGGAAGAAATCGCAGAGGCGCTATCGGAAATAGACACATTCAAAAAAGAGGCAGGTGAGAGTCTCGACACAAAATTCTATGAAGCCTATGGATTCAATTTCAACCCGGTTCTATGGGGCTATACAACTGCTTCGTTTTTCGACGAATTGAAGCGTATTCTGGGTGCATAGTTCCCTTGTCTCCGCACGCGGGTGGCTCAATGTCACCCGGTGCTTCTTGCACACATGCCGCTGGCCGTGCCCGCATTCGCCTCCATGCGCCACGCGCTCGCCTTCCCGTGCGCCGCGCAGTTCGCACAGATTCACTATCTGCCACGCGACAAGCTCTCCGGCGGACCTGACCCGCACGATGCCCCTTGTCGACCAGGGCGCGCCTGGCCTGCCGCTACCGAGGCTACCGGGCATCGCATCACCGTGAGCTTGCTCACAGATGCGCTCCCGGCACCCACCACCTCAGGCCACCTCAGACCACTTCGAACAAGCCCGCCGCGCCCTGCCCGCCGCCGATGCACATCGTCACCACGACGAACTTCACGCCGCGCCGTTTGCCCTCGATCAGCGCATGGCCGACGAGCCGCGCGCCCGACACGCCATACGGGTGGCCGACCGCGATCGCGCCGCCGTTCACGTTGAGGCGGTCGTGCGGAATGCCAAGCGTATCCGCGCAATAGAGCACCTGCACCGCGAACGCTTCGTTCAGCTCCCACAGGCCGATGTCCTCGACCTTGAGGCCGGCCTTCTTCAACAGCTTCGGCACCGCAAACACCGGGCCAATGCCCATTTCGTCGGGCTCGCAACCGGCCACCGCGAAGCCGCGGAAAATACCGAGCGGCTGCAAACCTTCACGCTCCGCGAGCGTCGCGTTCATCACCACGCTGGCCGACGCGCCGTCCGAGAACTGGCTCGCGTTGCCCGCGGTGATCACGCCGCCCGGCACCGCCGTGCGAATCTTCGCGACGCCTTCGAGCGTCGTGTCAGCGCGAATGCCTTCGTCGCTGCTGACCGTCACCTCCTTCGTATAGAGCCGCCCGGTCGCTTTATCGGCGACACCGGCGAGCACCGTCAGCGGCACGATCTCGTCCTTGAACCGGCCGGCTTCGAGCGCGGCCGCCGCGCGCTGCTGCGAGCGCGCGCCGTATTCGTCCTGGCGTTCCTTCGAAATCGCGTAGCGCTTCGCGACGTTCTCGGCCGTCTGCAGCATCGGCCAGTAGATTTCCGGCTTGTGCTCGTTGAGCCAGCCTTCGGTCATCATGTGGCGGTTCATCTCGTTCTGCACGCACGAGATCGACTCGACGCCACCGGCGACGAACACGTCGCCCTCACCGGCGATCACGCGTTGCGCGGCCAGCGCGATCGTCTGCAAGCCCGACGAGCAGAAGCGGTTCACGGTCATGCCCGGCACGCTGACCGGCAGGCCCGCGCGCAGCGCGATCTGCCGCGCGATATTGGCGCCGGTCGCGCCTTCCGGATTCGCGCAGCCCATGATGACGTCCTCGACGCGCGCCGGGTCGATTTTCGCGCGCTCGACCGCGGCCTGCGTCACGTGGCCGCCGAGCGTCGCGCCATGCGTCATGTTGAAACCGCCGCGCCACGATTTGGCGAGACCCGTGCGGGCGGTGGATACGATTACGGCGTCAGTCATGCGTGTCTCCCATTGCAGTGTCGAGAGCGGCGCGCCGGCTCGATGCCGTGCGCTTCATCCCGGTTTCATGCCGGTTTTATGCGCGTGGGCGCGCGGCCTCTGTCGTTTGATCCGAGTCTGATTCGAGTTTGGTCCGAGTCTGATCCAGACTCGATTCGGGCGGGATCGGCGCGCCGCGCGAAGCCGCCGCGCCGGCCGATCCTCGTCGTCCGCTCAGCCGTTGAAGCCGCGCCCCTCGGCGGCCAGCTTCGCGATGCTGGCCGCGAGCTTCCACGCGTCGCCGTTCGGCTGCGCCGCATAGCGGCGAATCGCGCGCTCGACGTTGTAGAGCCCGGCCGTGTCCGCGTACAGCATCGGGCCGCCGCGATGAAGTGGAAAGCCGTAGCCGGTCAGATAGACCATGTCGATGTCCGACGCCTTCGACGCAATGCCCTCTTCGAGAATCTTCGCGCCTTCGTTGACGAGCGCGAACACGAGCCGCTCGACGATTTCCTCGTCGCTGATCTTGCGGCGCTCGGCGTTGGCCTCTTTCGAATACGCGCCGATCATCTCGTTGACCACGCTCGACGGATACGCGGTGCGGTCGCCGGCCTTGTAGTCGTACCAGCCACCGCCGGTCTTCTGGCCGAAGCGGCCCATTTCGCACAGACGGTCGGCGATCTTCGAATAATGCATCTCGGGATACTCGAGATAGCGGCGCTTGCGAATCGCCCAGCCGATGTCGTTGCCGGCGAGATCGCTCATGCGGAACGGCCCCATTGCGAAGCCGAACTTCTCGATCGCCTTGTCGACCTGCGCGGGCAGCGCGCCTTCTTCGAGCATGAAGAGCGCCTGGCGCACGTACTGCTCGATCATGCGATTGCCGATAAAGCCGTCGCATACGCCCGAGACGACCGCGGTCTTTTTGATCTTCTTCGCGACCTTCATCACGGTGGCGAGCACGTCCTTCGCGGTCTCCTTGCCGCGCACGACTTCGAGCAGCTTCATCACGTTGGCCGGGCTGAAGAAGTGCATGCCGACCACGTCCCGCGGACGCTTCGTGAACGCGGCAATCTTGTCGACATCGAGCGTCGACGTGTTCGAGGCGAGAATCGCGCCGGGCTTCGCGACTTCGTCGAGGCGGCGGAACACCTGCTCCTTCACGCCCAGTTCTTCGAACACGGCTTCGACGATCAGGTCGGCGCTCTTCAGGTCGTCGTAGGAAAGCGTCGGCTTCAGCAGCGCGAGGCGCTGTTCCATCACCTCAGGCTTGAGCTTGCCCTTCCTGACTGTCGCTTCATAGTTCTTGCGGATCGTCGCGAGCCCGCGGTCGAGCGCTTCCTGCTTCGTTTCGAGCAGCGTGACCGGAATGCCCGCGTTGATGAAGTTCATCGCGATGCCGCCGCCCATCGTGCCCGCGCCGATCACGGCCACCTGGCCGATCTCGCGCACGGGCGTATCGGACGGCACATCGGGAATCTTGCTCGCCGCGCGTTCGCCGAAGAACGCATGACGCAGCGCGCGGCTCTCGGGCGTCTGCACGAGCGCGAGAAAACATTCGCGCTCGAAGGCGAGGCCCTTGTCGAAACCGTTCTGCACGCCGGCTTCCACTGCTTCGATGCACTTGTGCGGCGCCGGGAAATGCTTCGCGATTGCCGCGACGCTGTTGCGCGCGAACTGGATGAAACCGGCTGCGTTCGGATGCTCGATCTTGCGCTCGCGCACCTTCGGATGCGGGCCCGCCTTCGCGCCCACCTTGCGCGCGAAGGCGAGCGCGGCTTCGGCGAGTTCGGCCGGGTTGGCGACGACTTCGTCGAACAGGCCCGAGTCGGCGAGCTTTTCGGAGAGCACTGGCGCGCCCGAGACGATCATGTTCAGCGCGGCTTCGAGACCGATCGCGCGCGGCAGACGCTGCGTGCCGCCCGCGCCCGGCAAAATGCCGAGCTTCACTTCGGGCAGCGCGATCTGCGCGCCGGCCGCGGCAACGCGGTAATGCGCGCCGAGCGCGAGTTCGAGGCCGCCGCCCATCGCGACGCTGTGAATCGCCGCGACGACCGGCTTCGCGCTGCCTTCGACGGCCTTGATGACGGTCGCGAGCGTCGGCTCCTGGGTCGCCTTCGGCGTATTGAATTCGGTGATGTCGGCGCCGCCCGAAAAGGCCTTGCCCGCCCCCGTCAGCACGACGGCCTTGATGGCCGGGTCGTTCTGCGCGCGCTCGAGCCCTTCGACGATGCCCGCTCGCGTCGACAGTCCAAGGCCATTCACAGGGGGATTGTTCAGCGTGATGACGGCCACGCCGTCATGAGTCGTGTAGTCCACTACTGCGTCGTTTACCGCCATGCCTGCCTCCATGCGATCCATGCAATGAGGCGGCGCGTGATGCGCCGCCCGTCCGGCTCACCGGGTCCGTGATCGGGTCCGCTCATTGTCGGACTTTTTTCGACCGATGAATCCGGGGTCAGCAGGCAGAATACACAAAAAAGAACGATCGTTCAATTTAGAGTCAGACAGGGTTTCCCCTGGCGTCGGCCGCAAGCGGCGTTAGCGGACAATCGCGGGCGTCGTCCAGCGCGGACGGCAGCACATGGTCGCGGAACCGGTCGCGCAGCTTGAGCTTCTGCAGCTTGCCGGTCGCCGTGTGCGGCAGTTCGTCGACGAACACGACGTCGTCGGGAATCCACCACTTCGCGACCTTGCTTTCGTAGAACGCGAGCAGTTCCTCGCGCGTGGGCTCGTGCCCCGCGCGCTTGACAACAACGAGCAGCGGCCGCTCGGTCCACTTCGGATGCGCGCACGCGATGCAGGCCGCTTCGGCCACGCCCGGATGCGCGATCGCGACGTTCTCGACGTCGATCGAGCTGATCCATTCGCCGCCCGACTTGATGACGTCCTTCGAGCGGTCGGTGATATGCAGGAAGCTGTCGGGGTCGATCGTCGCGACGTCGCCGGTCGGGAACCAGCCGTCGACGAGCGGCGCGTCGTCCTTGCGGAAATACCGGTCGATCACCCACGGTCCGCGCACGTGCAGATCGCCGAACGCGACGCCGTCCCACGGCAATTCGCGGCCGTCCTCGCCGACGATCTTCATGTCGACGCCATAGATCGTATGGCCCTGCTTTTCGAGCAGCTTGCGCTGCTCCGCCACGGGCCGCTGGCTCTGCTCCCACGTCAGTTTCGACAAGGTGCCGAGCGGCGACATTTCCGTCATGCCCCATGCGTGGATGACCTGCACGCCGTAGTCGTCCTCGAACGTGCGCAGCATCGCGGGCGGACACGCGGAGCCGCCGATCACCGTGCGCTCCAGCGAGGAAAACTTCACGCCCGCTTCGCGCAGGTAGTTGAGCAAACCGAGCCAGACGGTCGGCACGCCGGCCGAATACGTGACGCGCTCGCGCTCCATCAGTTCGTAGAGCGACTTGCCGTCGAGATCCTTGCCGGGCAGCACGAGCTTCGCGCCGGTCAGCGGCGCCGCATGCGGAATGCCCCATGCATTGACGTGGAACATCGGCACCACGGGCAGCACGCTGTCGCGCGCGGACAGGCACATCGCATCGGGCAGCGAGGCGCCGAGCGCATGCAGCACCGTCGAGCGATGCGAATACAGCGCGCCCTTCGGATTGCCGGTCGTGCCCGACGTATAGCAGAGGTACGAGGCCTGGCGCTCGTCGAGCGCGGGCCACGCGAAGTGGCCGTCCTGCGCGGCCATCAGCGTTTCGTAGCAGAGCACCGGCGTTTGCATCGACGGCAGATGCGCTTCGTCGCACAACGCGATCCAGCCGCGCACTTTCGGGCACTGCGGCGCGAGCGTATCGACGAGCGCGGCGAACGTCGTGTCGAACAGCACGTAGGCGTCGTCCGCGTGATTGACGATGTAGGCGATCTGGTCGGGAAAGAGCCGCGGGTTGATCGTGTGGCATACGGCGCCGAAGCCAGCCGTGCCGTAATACGCTTCGAGATGCCGGTAGCCGTTCCAGGCGAGCGTCGCGACCCGCTCGCCCGCCTCGACGCCGAGCGCGATCAGCGCCTGCGCGAGCTGCTTCGCGCGCTGCTCGCAATCGCGGTAGGTGTAGCGATGCAGATCGCCTTCGATGCGGCGCGACACGATCTCGGTGCTGCCGAAATGCCGCGCGGCGTGCGCGAGCAGCGATGACACGGTGAGCGGCACGTCCATCATCTGGCCCAGCAACGGCGTCGTCATAAGGCGGAGTCTCCTCGGCTTGTCGATAGGGGCGGATTGCGTTCGGGTTGCGGTCGGCTGGCGTTTCGATTCGCCCTGCCTGGCTGTAATTTACTTCGATTCGGATCGGCAAGCGGTTGAGGCGCGCAAGGCGGAAAATCGTTGCGGCGGCGACCGTGGCCGAATGGGACCCAACGGACCCAAAGGAACCAGGCTGAACCAGGCGGCACCGAACGAAGCAACTCCGTCCGAACCCGTTCAGGCGGCCAGCCAGCAGCGCCGCGGGCGCGGACTTACAATATCGGTTAATCCAGAGGCGCTCAACATGTCGTTTTCCCCAAGCATTGCAGGGCTATCCGCAGCTTTGACGGATCTTTCCAACACACTCGCCACTCCCCCCGACAACGCCTTCGCGCGGCTCGGCAGCACGTTTCTCACGCGCCTGCCCGCCGCGCCGCTCAGCGCACCGTACCAGGTCGGCTTTTCGGCCGAGACCGCCGCGCTGCTCGGTTTGCCGCCAGGCATCGAGCATGATCCGGGTTTCATCGAACTGTTCTGCGGCAACGCGACGCGCAACTGGCCCGCTGAGGCGCTGCCGTATGCGTCGGTGTACTCGGGGCACCAGTTCGGCGTGTGGGCCGGCCAGCTCGGCGACGGCCGCGCGCTCGGCCTCGGCGAACTCGCACACGACGGCCAGCGCTTCGAACTGCAACTGAAGGGCGCGGGCCTCACGCCCTATTCGCGCATGGCCGACGGCCGCGCGGTGCTGCGCTCGTCGATCCGCGAATATCTGTGCTCGGAGGCGATGCATCATCTCGGCATTCCGACCACGCGCGCGCTGTGCGTGATCGGCTCCGATCAGCCGGTGCGGCGCGAGACGATCGAAACCGCCGCGGTGGTCACGCGCGTCGCGCCGAGCTTCGTGCGCTTCGGCCACTTCGAGCACTTCTATGCGAACGATCGCGTCGATGCGCTGCGCACGCTGGCCGATCACGTGATCGAACGCTTCTATCCGCATTGCCGCGAAGCCGACGACCCGTATCTCGCGCTGCTCGACGAGGCGGTGCGCTCCACCGCCGATCTGATGGTCGACTGGCAGGCGGTCGGTTTCTGTCACGGCGTGATGAATACCGACAACATGTCGATCCTCGGCCTCACGATCGACTACGGCCCGTTCGGTTTCCTGGACGGCTTCGACGCGAACCACATCTGCAATCACTCCGATACGCACGGCCGCTATGCGTACCAGCGGCAGCCGCAGGTCGCCTACTGGAACCTGTTCTGCCTCGCGCAGGGGCTGCTGCCGATCCTCGGCGAACGGCACGACGCAAGCGTGCGCGGCGACAAGGCGATCGAAGACGCGCAACGCGTGCTCGGCGGCTTCAAGGACCGCTTCGCGCCGGCGCTCGCCAACCGCATGCGCGCGAAGCTCGGACTCGAACACGCGCGCGAAGGCGACGACGCGCTCGTGAATCGCCTGTTCGAGGTGATGCACGCAAACCGCGCCGATTTCACGCTGACGTTCCGCCATCTCGCGCGCGTGTCGAAACACGATGCGAGCGGCGACGCGCCGGTGCGCGACCTGTTCCTCGACCGCGCCGCCTTCGACGCCTGGGCGAACGACTATCGCGCGCGGCTGTCCGAAGAAACACGCGACGACGCCGCGCGCGCCATTGCAATGAACCGCGTGAACCCCAAATTCGTACTTCGCAACCATCTGGCGGAAACCGCGATCCAGCGCGCGAAGGAAAAGGATTTTTCCGAAGTGGAACGGCTCGCGACCGTGCTGCGCCGCCCGTTCGACGAACAGCCCGAATACGCCGCGTATGCGGGCCTGCCGCCCGACTGGGCGAGCTCGCTCGAAGTCAGCTGTTCGTCGTGACGCGTGACGCGCGGGCGGCTCCGCCTTCAACATACCGAGACTGAAACCGGGCATTTCCAGGCCCGACCCGAGACAGGAAGCGACCATGAACAATCCCGACGATCTCAAGCACGACGCCCCCACGGTCCAGAAAAGCGATACCGAATGGCGCAAGCAGCTCTCCGACATCGAATATCAGGTGACGCGCCACGCGGCCACCGAGCGCCCGTTCACGGGCCGCTATCACGATCACTGGGAGCGCGGCATTTACGACTGCGTCTGTTGCGGCACCCCGCTGTTCGAATCGGACACCAAGTTCGACGCGGGCTGCGGCTGGCCGAGCTACTTCCGGCCGATCGACGGCGAGGTGATCGCCGAGAAGACCGACCGTTCGCACGGCATGCTGCGTATCGAGGTGCAATGCAAGAAGTGCGGCGCGCACCTCGGCCACGTATTCGAAGACGGACCGGCGCCGACTGGTCTGCGTTACTGCATCAATTCGGCTGCGTTACAATTCGAGCCCAAGTAACGCGGCGCGAAATCCAAGGGCAAGGCCGGTGGCAGGCATGGCCCCGGGATTCGGGCGTTGCGCCGCGCGCGGCGCCCTTCAGCCGGCTTTCGGGCCGTGTTCGTGACCGGTCCGTAGCGTGTTCGTCACGTGGTCGTGTCTGGGCAGCATGCGAGGGCGCCTCGTGCCGCCGGCTGGCGGTGCCGCTCGCGGCACCGCGCCCGCAAGCCGTCACGGGTCTTATGGCGCGGGCCGCCCGCTTGCGCAACGGCGGGCGCGCAGCGATCAGCCATTGCCGCACGCACTGCGTCACTCAACCCGTTGCCTGATTTACCGCTCCACTCACTCTCCGACTTCCCGACCAGATAATGAAATTCCTGTTCGATCTGTTCCCGATCATCCTGTTCTTCGTCGCCTTCAAGATCTGGGGCATTTTCACGGCGACGGCAGTGGCGATCGTCGCAACCCTGGTGCAGATCGCGTGGGTCGCGTTCCGCCATCGCAAGGTCGACCCGATGCTGTGGGTGAGCCTCGGCGTCGTCGTCGTGTTCGGCGGCGCGACGCTCGTGCTGCACAACGACACCTTCATCAAATGGAAACCGACCGTGCTGTACTGGGCGTTTTCCGTCGCGCTGATCGTCTCGCAACTCGGCTTCAACAAGAACCTGATCGAAGCGATGATGGGCAAGCAGATCACGCTGCCGCACGCGATCTGGAGCAAGCTGAACCTCGTCTGGGCGGTGTTTTTCGTGCTGCTCGGCCTCCTGAACCTGTTCGTCGCCTATCACTACACGACCGACCAGTGGGTCAATTTCAAGCTGTTCGGCGCCACCGGCTGCCTGCTCGTGTTCATCGTCGGACAGAGCCTGTGGCTGTCGAAGTACATGAAGGAAGAATGACATGAGCGATCTGTTCATGCACGCCACGACCGCCGAGCGCGCCGTGCTGATCGAAGCACGCCTTTTGGCCGCACTCGCGCCGGTCGAGTCGATCCGCATCACCGACGACAGCGCGCAGCACGCGGGCCACGCCGGCGCCGCGGCCGGCGGTCATTTCAGTGTCACGATCGTGGCCGCCGCATTTGCCGGCAAGGCCCGCGTGGCGCGGCATCGCATGGTGTATGATGCGCTGGCCGATGCCATGCAGCGCGGCATCCATGCCCTTGCCATCACGGCGTATACGCCCGAAGAATTTGCTTTGTTGCCCCGCTAGGAACTCTCGATGACCTTGAAGAAAACCCGCCTCTGGGTGTTGCTGGCTGCATTCGCGGCCGCACCTGCATTCGCACAGAACATCGCCGTCGTGAACGGCACGCCGATTCCGAAGGCACGCGCCGATGCGCTGATCGATCAACTGGTTCATCAAGGCCAGCAGAACACGCCGCAATTGCAGCAGGCCGTGCGCGAAGAACTGGTGAACCGCGAAATCCTGATGCAGGAAGCGCTGCGTCGTGGCCTGCCGAACCGCCCCGACGTCAAGGCGCAAGTCGCGGTCGCGCAGCAAACCGTCGTGCTGCGCGCGCTGATCGAAGACTTCGTGAAGAACAACCAGCCGACCGACGCCGAAGTCACCGCGCGCTACAACGCGCTGATCAAGGACGCAGGCGGCAAGGAATATCACCTGCACCACATCCTCGTCGACAACGAGCAGCAGGCGAAGGACCTGATCGCGAAGATCAAGGCGGGTGCGAGCTTCGAAGACCTGGCCAGGCAGTACTCGAAGGACCCGGGCTCGGGCAAGAACGGCGGCGATCTCGACTGGTCGGACCCGAAGGCCTACGTGCCAGAATTCGCGGACGCAGCCACACATCTGCAGAAAGGCCAGATGACCGACACGCCGGTGCACACGCAATTCGGCTGGCACATTATCCGCGTCGACGACATCCGCGCCATCACGCCGCCGCCGCTCGAACAGGTGCGCGCGCAGATCGTGCAGCAGATCCAGCAGGAAAAGCTGCAGGCGTTCGAGGAAGGTTTGCGCAAGAACGCGAAGATTCAGTAAGCGCCGGGAAGCGGGTTACGCAAGCCCTGCTTCTTCCGAAGCCAGAAACAAAAAAGCCGCCCTCGGGCGGCTTTTTTATTGCCGTAGCGTTACGAGAAGTTCGCGGCGGACTTCACGACGCTGCGAATTTCGCGTTATGTGGGCCGTTCGCTACAACCTGCCCGGATGCAAGGCCGAGCCGACAAGGCCGTCGCGCTGGGCGACGTGCCTTGTCCACGCAAACGCATTACCGCCGCATCACCACGTCGCTTAACCGAGCCAGCGGCGCGCGTTCTGGAACACACGCAGCCACGGGCTCGCGTCCGTGCCGATCTCGCCCCAGCCCTGCGGATGCCAGCTCATCTGCACCGTGCGGTGCACGCGCTCGGTGTGCGGCATCAGCACCGTGAAGCGGCCATCGGCCGTGGTGACCGACGTAATACCCTCGGGCGAACCGTTCGGGTTGAACGGATACTGCTCCGTTGCCTCGCCACGGTGATCGATATAACGCATCGCCACCGCGACCTTCGACTTGTCGCCCTGCTGCGAGAAGTCTGCAAAGCCTTCGCCGTGCGCAACCGCGACCGGAATGCGCGAGCCTTCCATGCCCGCGAAGAAGATCGACGGCGATGCCTGCACCTCGACGAGCGAGAAGCGCGCCTCGAATTTCTCCGACTTGTTGCGCGTGAACTTCGGCCATGCTTCGGCGCCGGGAATCATCGAGGCGAGGCTGCTCATCATCTGGCAGCCGTTGCAGATGCCGAGCGCGAACGTGTCGTCACGGCCGAAGAACGCCGCGAACATGTCGGCCAGTTGCGCGTTGAAGCGGATCGTCTTCGCCCAGCCCTCGCCCGCGCCGAGCGTGTCGCCGTACGAGAAGCCGCCGCAGGCGACCGCGCCGGCGAAGTCGGCGAGATTCGCTCGGCCCGCCAGCAGATCGCTCATGTGGACGTCGTGCGCGTCGAAACCGGCGCGATCGAATGCATAGGCCGTTTCGAGGTGCGAGTTCACACCCTGCTCGCGCAGGATCGCGACGCGCGGACGCGCGCCCTTGCCCACGAACGGCGCCGCCACGTCTTGCGCCGGATCGAAGCTCAGCGCCGGCACGATGCCGGGGTCGGCCGCGTCGAGCAGCGTGTCGTATTCGGCATCGGCGCAAGCGGGGTTGTCGCGCAGACGCGCGATGCGCCAGCTCACTTCGCTCCACGTGCGATGCAGTTCGGCGCGCGGCACTTCGTAGACCTTCTTCGCGTCGCGATAGACCTCGATCACGTCGCGCTCGTTGACCTTGCCGATCACATGCGAGCAGGCCGACAGGCCGTGCTCGCGCAACGCGCCGAGCACGGCGTCGCGATCGGCCGCGCGCACCTGGATCACGCCGCCGAGCTCTTCGTTGAAGAGCGCGCGAATCGTGCGGTCTTCGCGGCGGCCGCTCGTCTGCTTGGCCCAGTCCTTCGCGTCGCCGTAATCGGATTCGTGGTTCGCGTCGAGCACGAGCATGTCGACGTTCAGCGACACGCCCGCGTGACCCGCGAACGCCATTTCGCAGACCGTCGCCCACAGGCCGCCGTCCGAGCGGTCGTGGTACGCGAGCAGCTTGCCGTCGCGGTTGAGCGACTGGATCGCGTTGAAGAAGCGCTTGAGGTCTTCGGGATCGTCGACATCGGGCACCGTGTCGCCGACCTGCTGCGTGACCTGCGCGAGGATGCTGCCGCCGAGACGATGCTTGCCGCGGCCGAGGTCGATCGCGATCAGCACCGAATCGCCGGCGTCGGCGACCCGGCGCAGTTGCGGCGTCAGATGGCGGCGCACGTCTTCGACCGGCGCGAACGCCGAGATAATCAGCGAGACCGGCGCGACCACTTCCTTGGCGACGCCGCGGTCTTCCCAGCGCGTGCGCATCGACAGCGAATCCTTGCCGACCGGAATGCTGATGCCGAGCGCCGGGCACAGTTCCATGCCGATCGCCTTGACCGTGTCGTAGAGCGCCGCGTCTTCGCCCGGTGCGCCGCACGCGGCCATCCAGTTGGCCGACAGCTTGAGCTTGTCGAGCGACGCGATCGGCGCCGCGGCAATGTTCGTGATCGCCTCGCCGACCGCCATGCGGCCCGAAGCCGACGCATCGATCACGGCGAGCGGCGTGCGCTCGGACATCGTCATCGCTTCGCCGCGGAAACCGGCGTAGTCCATCGTCGTGATCGCGACGTCGGCCACCGGCACCTGCCACGGACCGACCATCTGGTCGCGCGCGGTCGTGCCGCCGACCGAGCGGTCGCCGATCGTAATCAGGAACGACTTGCTCGCCACCGTCGGATGGCGCAGCACGCTCTGCGCGACGTCCTGCAGCGCGAGGCCGGTCACCTCGACCGGTTCGAGCTTGCGCTCGACGCGCCTGACGTCGCGATGCATGCGCGGCGGCTTGCCGAGCAGCACTTCCATCGGCATATCGACGGGCTGATGCGCGGCTTCGTTCTGCTCCGCATCGATCAGCTTCAGCTGACGCTCGGCGGTGGCCGTGCCGATCACCGCGAACGGGCAGCGCTCGCGCCGGCACATCGCTTCGAACGCCGGCAGATCGGCCGGCGCGATGGCGAGCACGTAGCGCTCCTGCGCTTCGTTCGACCAGATTTCGCGCGGCGACAGGCCGCTTTCTTCAAGCTGGATCTTGCGCAGTTCGAACACCGCGCCCTTGCCCGCGCCGTCCACCACTTCGGGGAACGCGTTCGACAGACCGCCCGCGCCGACGTCGTGAATGCTGAGGATCGGGTTCTTCTCGCCGAGCTGCCAGCACGCGTTGATGACTTCCTGCGCGCGCCGCTCGATTTCGGGGTTGCCGCGCTGCACCGAGTCGAAGTCGAGTTCGGCCGTGTTGGTGCCGGTCGCCATCGAACTCGCAGCACCGCCGCCCATGCCGATGCGCATGCCCGGGCCGCCGATCTGGATCAGCAGCGACCCTTCCGGCAGATCGTGCTTGTGCGTGTGCTGGTCGGAGATATTGCCGATGCCGCCGGCGATCATGATCGGCTTGTGATAGCCGCGCACGAGGCCCCCGACGTTCTGCTCGTAAGCGCGGAAATAGCCGCCGAGGTTCGGCCGGCCGAATTCGTTGTTGAACGCGGCGCCGCCGAGCGGACCGTCGATCATGATCTGCAGCGGCGAGGCGATGCGGTCCGGACGGCCGTAGGCTTCGTGCTGCGCGGCCGGATTGCGCTGTTCGAGCGGCTGCGCGGCATCGCGCGCGTTTTCCCACGATTCGACGGCGTCCGGCAGTTCGAGGTTCGACACCGTGAAGCCCGCGAGCCCCGCCTTCGGACGCGCGCCACGGCCGGTCGCGCCTTCGTCGCGGATTTCGCCGCCCGCGCCGGTCGCGGCGCCCGGGAATGGCGAGATCGCGGTCGGGTGATTGTGCGTTTCGACCTTCATCAGCGTGTGCGTGAGCTCGACGCCGCGGCGGTAGTGCTCGGGCAAGCCGTTCGCGCCGGCTTCGGCCGGCGTGCGCGGGAACCAGCGCTCGGCCATGCCGCCCGCCATGATCGCCGAGTTGTCCGAATAGGCGACGATCGTGCCCTGCGGATTCAGCTTCTCGGTGTTGCGGATCATGTTGAACAGCGAAATGTCCTGCTTCTCGCCGTCGATGGTCCAGTCCGCGTTGAAGATCTTGTGGCGGCAGTGCTCGCTGTTGGCCTGCGCGAACATCATCAGTTCGACGTCGGTCGGATTGCGGCCGAGCTTCGTGAAGGCGTCGACGAGGTAGTCGATTTCGTCGTCGGCGAGCGCGAGGCCCAGTTCCGCGTTGGCGGTTTCGAGCGCGGCGCGGCCCCGGCCGAGCACGTCGACGGTTTGCAGCGGCTTGGCCGGCAGTTCGTCGAACAGATGCAGCGCATGCTCGCGCGACGGCGCGACGCTCTCGGTCATGCGGTCGTGCAGCGCCGCGGCGACGGCCGCGCGCGCTTCGTCGGAGAGCGCCTTCTTGCCGCCGAGCAGGCCGCTTTTCAGCGTGACCGTGTACTCGACGCCGCGCTCGATGCGGCGCACCTGGGCGAGGCCGCACAGCTGCGCGATGTCGGTTGCCTTGCTGGCCCACGGCGACACGGTGCCGAAGCGCGGCACGACAAGGAAGGTCTCGACGGCGCCCCGCTCCTTGCCGGCTTCGAACGGATCGCCATAGTGCATCAGCGCCTCGACCTTCGCGCTGTCTTCAGCGGACAGTTCGGTCTGGGCGTTGACGAAGTGCAGATACTGGCCGCGCACGCCGGTGATATTCGCGTCGATGCGCGTCAGCGTTTCGAGCAGGCGGGTTTGACGGAAATCGGAAAGGGCCGAAGCGCCGGGGAAACACGAGAAGTGGGCCATGGGACTTGACGTTGCGTCGCTCAATGATGCCGGAGAGTCGCGCATGCAGGCGACGTGAGGCGGAAAGGAAGTCCGGGATTATACCCCGGGAACGGGCGTCCAGCGGGCTTCGGCGCACGCGCGAAGCGCGCCGCGCGGTGCCGTGCGCGTCGCCGCGCCGGCGGTTTGGCTGCTATCATTCGCCCTTTCACCCGATCGGCGCGCGAACGAGGTCTCACGCGGTAGCGCGCCGCATGTCACGCCCAACGGGAAGGCGCGCGAGCGGCCCGTCGGCACATCGAATCAGAGCATGGATGTCATCGTCATTGGCGGCGGGATAGCGGGCGTCGCCACCGCCTATCACCTGCACGCGGCCGGCCACCGCGTCTGCGTCGTCGAACGGCACGCGACCGTCGCGCAAGGCGCCACTTACGGACAAGGCGGCACCGTGCTGCCCACGCCGCTCGACGTCTGGTTCGGCCCGACCTTCATGGCCAGCCGCCACAACGCGAAAAACGGCGTGATCAGCAAGACCGGCTTCAACGGCCCCGCGCGGCAGTTCGTCAAGCGGCTCGCCGAGCTTCAGGAACCCGAGGCGTTCGCGCGCCAGTACGCGCTGCTGCGCCCGCTGATCGAAGCCTCGCGCGAATCGATGGCCGACGTGGAAGCGCGCTTCGGGCTCGAATTCGAACAGGCAAGCGGACTGCTTTACCTCGTGCGCGCCGCTCACGAATGGGAACAGAACGCAGCCGCGTTCGATCTGCTGCGCCGGTTCGAGGTGCCGCATCACGTGCTGACGCCGGCCGAATGCGCGGCCTTCGAGCATGCGGTGCCGACCGAGCCGGCATTCGCGGGCGGCGTGCTGTTCGAGCACGAGCGCACCGCGAACTGCCCGCTCTTCGCCAAGCTCGTCAAACAGACTCTCGATATCGAGGGCAGCGTGCAGTTCATGCTGGGCCGCGAGGTCTCGGCGATCCGCCTCGAAAGCCAGCGCGCGACGGTCGAACTCACGCCGCGCGACGACGTGCTGCGCGCACGCGAAGTCGACGTGGTGCATGCCGACGCGGTCGTGGTCGCGGCCGGCCACGGCAGCCTCGCGCTGCTCGAGCGCGCGGGCCTGCGGCTGCCGCTGCATGCGCTGCGCATCCATACGCTCGTCGCGCCGATCGCGCACGAAGAATGCGCGCCGCACGTGGCGATCGTCGATGCGGTCAAGCGCATCGGCATCAGCCGCATGAACCATCGGCTGCGCATTGCCGGCGGCGCGGTGCTGCAAGGCGCGAGCCAGCTCGACAAGCCGCTCGGCGAGGCGCTGACCAGTGAGGCGCTCGCGCTGCTCGGCCAGGCGACGCACGACTGGATTCCGGGCGCCGCGCGGATTTCGGCGGCACTGCCGTGGGAAGGCGTGAAGCTGCTGTCGCCGGATGGCTTGCCGGTGATCGGCAACGCGCTGCATCCGCGTCTGTTCGTCAACGCCGGACATGGGCCGGCGGGCTGGGGGCTGGCCTGGGGCTCGGGCCGGCTCGTCGCCGATCTGATGACGGAGCAGGCGTCGGCGCTTCCGCCGGAAACGCTCGCGGCGTTGCGGCCGGAGCGGTTTCAGTAAAGCTCGTGCCAGGACGCGTGGGGCTGGCGGCGGTTCTTGCCGGTTTCTGGCGTTTTGCTAGTTCTTGGCGTTTTGAGTTCCAACGCCGGCAGGCCGGTTTCTCCCTCCGGCTATGTCGCGACAAGACGCGCTCAAGGCGTGACGGTCCATGCGGTCGCGATACCTCGATCAAGGCTGGGGCTTATCCGCTGCCCCTCATTACGCCGACTCATTGGCGCACGCCCTCACCGCTTGCACCGCTCGCATGCCGGGCGTTCCGCCGCGCACGCGGCGACGTCGCCACACAGCACGCGCCCATCGACACGACATCGGCACTACCATAGCGATTCCCAAGCCTGCCCGCCTCGCCGCGGGCGCACCGCCGGATTCGCCATGACAGACGCAGAAAACTCGCTACCCACGTTTCTCGGTCCGTTGACCGCCCCGCCCCATCGCGCGCTGCCACTACCCACGCTGAACGATCTGCGGATCGCCGAATCGCAGGCCGCCGCCGCGCTGCCCGAGCACACGCTGATGGCGCGCGCGGGTCACACCGCCGCACGCTTCCTGCTCGAACGGATCGCCGCCGACACGTCGGTGACGAAATCGCAGCAACGTGTCTGGTTGATCGCCGGCCCCGGCAACAACGGCGGCGACGCGCTGGTTGTAGCAACAGAGTTGCACAAGGCTGGCGTCACCGTGGAGCTCTGCATGCCGGTCGAGGTGAAGCCGGCCGACGCGCGCTGGGCGCTCGACCTCGCGCGCGCCGCCGGCGTGCCGATCAGCGCGGCGCCGCCGGCCTCGCTCGATGGCTATGGCTGGCTCGTCGACGGCATGTTCGGCATCGGCCTCGCGCGGCCGCTCGATGGCGTGTTCGCGAGCGTCGCGCGTCTGCTGTCGCAACGCAGCGCGACGCGTCCGACGCACGGCATCGTGCTTGCGCTCGACGTGCCGAGCGGCCTCGATGGCGACACCGGTACGGTGGTCGGCGGCAGCGGCGCAGCGACTGTCCGCGCGACGCACACGATCACGTTCATCGGCGCGAAGCCGGGACTTTTCACCGCGCAAGGCCGCGACCTCGCCGGCCATCTGACGCTCGCGCCGATCGGCTTGGGCAGAGGGGTCGATGGTGGTGGCAATGGCGATGCGAGTGGGGCTGTCACTGACGCGAACAGTGATGCGGACCACGCTGCGAGTCGCGCTATGGGACACGCAGCGAGCGGCAGTACGAATCACGGTGCAAGCGGCGGTGTGGAAAGCGGCACGGGCAGCGACACAAGCAACGATACGAGCAACGGCAACGCCATCAACAGCACAAACAGCCGCCCCCTCAGCACCCCGCTCGCCGCCATCCGGCTGAACGCGCCCGACCTCTTCGGCACCTTCATGCCGCCGCGCGACTTCGCGACCCACAAGGGCACGTTCGGCAGCCTCGCAGTGGTCGGCGGCGACACCGGCATGTGCGGCGCGGCGATCCTCGCGGCGCGCGCCGCGCTCTACGCGGGCGCGGGCAAGGTCCACGTCGCGCTGCTCGGCGACGGCGCACCGCCCTACGATCCACCGCATCCCGAACTGATGCTGCACGCACCCGACACACTGCCGCTCGACACAATGGACGCGCTCGCGATCGGCTGCGGCATGGGGCAACGCAAACGCGCGACGCAAGTGCTGCGCGACGTGCTGCAACTCGACGTGCCGAAGCTTCTCGATGCCGACGCGCTGAACCTGATCGCACAAGACCCCGCACTTGCCGCCGCAGTGGCCGCGCGCGGCGCGCAAGGCGATCCCTGCATCCTGACGCCGCATCCGCTCGAAGCGGCACGGCTTCTCGGCAGCGACGCGCCCGCCGTGCAGCGCGACCGCCTTGCCGCCCCACG
>NZ_JAAGPQ010000106.1:0-24579 GCF_017104985.1 Paraburkholderia sp. Ac-20342
CTTCACAACTTTCGACGACTGCGCATCCGCTTCGAACGCCTTGCGTTTATCCACGAAGCCTTCATGAAAATCGCCTGCTGCATCATCTGTTGGCGAAAACTGAAGAACTCATTTTGTTAACGCCTGTAAGGGGTTACCGGCCTTGAAAGTGAGGGAGTTTGTTGAGCAGGCTTGCGAAGGCCTGCTTGATCGGCGCGGGGTGGTGCTCACCCGCACAGGGAACCCGCTGCATAGCGGGGTCCCTGACTGATGCCAGATGCCTGAAAATGGAGCAAATGAAACAGAAAAACAGTTGGGCGGATTTGTTGGACGAGGAAGAGTGCCTGGGTTGTCGCATTATCTATTCGATCTTTTCCAACTTCCCGCCGATGCCATCGGCACGGGCTTATAACGTCGAGACCGGCGAGTTCTTTCCGTTTGACCGGATGCGCTCGCTGCCAAACGGTTACGAAATGGCTAAAGCCCTGGGCATCGCATGGACGTGCAATTGTCGCGGACGCAGGCGCGCGCAACTGCCAGCCGGTGCGGATGTGCTAGGGTCTCCCTACGGCAACAGCCCGCGCAAGCCACAGAATCTTGGCGATGCACAGTCGTTCGAATACACGTCGGACGTGATGAGCGACGACGTGTGGGAGCTAGCGGCAAGCGACCGGGGCAGCATGTATGCTTGTGACATCATATCCGCCGAATGCAGGGGATCTATCCTGCGAGAATTTCCTAGCCAATACCTGAATTCAAGCCTTAACGATATACAAGGAGACGCGCGCGTTGGCGTAAAGGCCGCGCGCAAAGCGTTGAAACTGCTCAACGACAGCCGCTTCAAGAAATAGGAGTCACTGATGAATCACCCACTGTTCGATCTGCTCGCGCGGCTTGATGAAGCCAAGATCAGCTATACCCTTGCGCGCTATCGCCCCGACACGGTTCAGGTAAGGGTTACTGTCGTCGGACAGCGCATCGAAATAGACGTATTCGCCGATGGCCGCGTCGATGTGTCCCGTTTCGTCGGTAACGAGGATATTGAAGGGGGCTCGGAGTTGATCGGCTCCATCATCGCCGCTGGATCATGATTCACAATTTGAGCCCGGAACCTCGGCGATGGCCCGCACGTGCAGTACGCCGAGGGCACACAAACCCCGCGCAAGGTGATACCTGGAATTGCGGCCCCGCCTCCAAATTACGACCAGGCAGCCAATGGACTGGACACCGCCCAAGCCCCCTACTGAGTAACGGGTGTTCGCTACAAACCCACATGCTTTCACGACTACGGCGACTGAGGGACGAGTATGACAATCGAACGTCTTGCATCGGCAAGTTTCACGATAGGTGGCGATCATGTCGTGCCGGAATGGTGGACGCGGTATTTTGGCGTGACACCGAATCGAACCAGGACAAAGGGCGAACGCTATCGGTATCCATCAGGGAAGCTCAGCACCCGGCCTGCGACGTTCGGTTATTGGGCAGTACAGAGCGAAAGTGCGGTTCGCAGCGATCAACTCGCGCCGCATCTTCGCTATCTGGTTCAACGATTGGCGCTACCTCGACAGGACTTGAAGGCGTGTATTGAACGCGCGGGCGCGAAAATGCGGTTTTTCTGCTATTGGGTCAATGAGTCCGGCGACCGTGTGCCTGACGTACCCGATGACATCCGCACGATGATGGAAGCCCTCGGCGGGACCATCGAGATTGATGAATATCGATAAAGCATCGCGCGCCTCATCACAGCAAATCGGCAAGCGAGGATCAGTGTCGAGGTTACTGATATGCCCAACCCACCCCCGAAGCGCTCGTTCGTCGTGTCATTCGATGAAGAGCAGGACAAGCTCACCGTGTGCTCATTGAATGATGCGGACCTTGCGCCGTTTCTGAACCGTGCCCTGAGAGCAGATTGGCCGCTGGCAGACGTCAATCATGAACTGACGGACGATGTTGCCCGGCGGCTAGGGGCGGCAGCGTTGACCGTGCTGTCGGTCTATCATCCGGCATTGAAGCCCATGCTGAAGGTCAAGATAGAGTCGCCCCCTACTGAGTGACAGCACGCCCAATTCATTGCGCAAGAGCGGGGGCAGTGTCGCGGGTTTCGATCTCGCGTTCTTCGCCCCGTTCGAGCGTCGAGTCGTTTACGTTGTCGCTGTCCATGATGACGCGGATCGGCGCGCGGCCATCGTTGTACACGTTGGTTTGCCTTTGCATGTTCTGCATCAGGGGTTAGCCCTTCAGCGGGCAAATTCGGAGTTATCTGATAGCGCGCGACCGGCCCGCGCGCTTACGGTGAACGTTTTCAACCAGTCCTGAAAATGGAGCAAATGAAACAGGAAAACGGTGGGGCGGATCGGTTGGACCAGAAAGAGTGTCTGGGTTGTCGCATTATCTATTCGATCTTTTCCAACTTCCCGCCGATGCCATCGGCACGGGCTTATAACGTCGAGACCGGCGAGTTCTTTCCGTTTGACCGGCTGCGCTCGCTGCCAACCGGTTACGAGATGGCCGAAGCCCTGGGCATCGCATGGACGTGCGATTGTCGCGGACGCTCACGAACCCCGCCGCAGAACCTCGGCCGTGCGCAGTCGTTCGAATACACACCGGACGCGCCCAGCGGCGATGCTGAACAAGTAGCCGGAACGACGAATGAAAAGTACGCCAGGAAAATGTTCGGCTACGATAGTTCAACATTCCGGGACATGATTCATAGATTCAAGGACGATAATGGTTTTAGTCCAAAGGACGACCTCGAATTTGAGAAAAACGGCGATGTGTATTTTAACGGCGAATATGTTGATAATTTCCATGCCTACAACAATTGAGAGATATGTATGACAAAAGAACGGCTTGCATCGGCGAGTTTTACCATAACAGGGGATTATGTCGTACCTGAATGGTGGACACAGTATTTCGGCGTAACACCAGATAAAGCCGCAATGAAGGGCGAACCGCTCCGTGACCCGACCGGACAAAACCGCGATTTGAAGCGACGAACGGGTATTTGGTCAATCAAAAGCGAAAAGGCCGTCGATAGTGACAAGCTGGAACCGCATCTTCGCTATCTGGTTCAACGCTTGGGATTGCCACGGCACGACATGAAGGTGCACATTGAAAACATCAGGGCGAAAGTTAGATTTTTCTGTTACTGGGTCAATGAAAGTGGCGACCGCGTGCCCGATGTACCCGATGATATCCGCACGATGATGGAAGCGATGGGTGGCACGGTCGAGATTGATGAATATCGGTAGAGTATCGCGCGACGAGCATCGCGCGCCTCATCACAGCAAATCGGCAAGCGAGAGCTTGCCGTTCTGATCAACCATCATGCGTTTCCCATGTGTCTGCCCATCGAGCAGGGTGAAATAGTCCTCATCGGTGAGCGGCACATGCGGCACGTTTTCCAGTGGTTCGCTCACGTCGCTAACGGTGGCACGATAACGGCGCTGTTCGACGTCAAAAAGAATACGTCACGATAAGAGCCGCGCAACGAGTGCAAACGTTGATCAGTTCAATGAGTACCGCAATCTTTCCCCCGGCTCACTGTTCATTTTGGTCGCGATGGACCAGACGAAAATTCAATTAGTCTTCGCAGACCTGGCTGCTGTTGCGACCTGGCTTTTGAGCCTGAATGACGTGCCTGTCCCGGGAAAGATGAAAACAGCAACGGAAGGTACTTCTGTCATGTCTATTTTCTTTCGTAGCGTAATCAGGAAACGCTTCCCGAAGCGGGTTCCTGGTTTGACAGTGTTCACTTGAGTTACCAGGAGAATTCGCTATACAAGAAGCCTTGGCGCGTGGATTGGCCGTGCTATTCCAGTAGCGGACCTTGTATTTATGGGCTATGACGCCACGCTCATCATGTACCGCACAGTAAAGCGCTATAACGCGTTAGTTAAACCGGAGGACAGGCTTGGCCAATGATCCACAATGGGATGCGCTCCTTGCCTTCACGCGTGAAGAGATTGGCGCGCCCTGGTGGGGCAAGGCAATCACGCTCACGCTGTCGACAAGCATCAATGACGATCTGGGCATCGACCGTGACGATGCAGTTGAGTTCATGCAGAAGTTCTTTGACCGGTTCAATGTCGCGGGCATGGAAAACTTCCCCCTTCATCGTTACTTCGGCCCCGAAGGCAATGCGCTTCTTGCCCTGCTCCTCGTTCCGATGCTTGTCGTGGCTTTCGTCAGTTTCGTGCTCAGGCTTAAGCCAGGAAACCTGTTACCCCGTAAGCCCACGTTGACTCTCGGCATGCTGCTCGATGCGATACGCGTGGGCCGATGGGATACCAAAGCCATTGAACGCGCGCGCAAGCCGCGCATTTAGCCTTTTGTCAGATTCGAAGGGAGCAACATGAAACACTGTGAGGCTACCGAGCCCCTCCTGCCGTACCCGTCAATCAGGCGCCGAGCCCGGTCATGTCGACCGCGCTTTTTGCTTTCTGGCGTCCGCGCAGCCACGGTGATCGCCACGCAGTCTCCCGAGGCGTGCATGCTATGCTTTTGAGGTCAGGATCAAAAGCCGCCGCGCGCGTGAGCGCCACACATACTTTCGAGGAGAACCCGTTATGTCGATGCGAACCCGTGTGTTGTTCCAACTGAGTGCCGCGAGCCTGCTGCTCGGCGCCGCCGTCGGCGCGCAAGCGGCGAACCTCGGTTTTCTGAACGATACGCCGATCACCTACATGAAGCAGCGCGACGTCGACTCGATCAAGCACGCGGTCGTCAGCGCGCTCGACGAGAAGAAGGACGGCGAGAGCCTCACGTGGGTCAACGAGGGCACCGGCAACAGCGTGAAGATCGACGCGAACATCACGGTGGACAGCACCTCGACCGACGGCGGGCGCACCTGCCGCAGCCTTGTCGTCGCGCTCAATGCGAAGGGGCAATCGATGAATCTGCGTCCGAACTTCTGCAAGGAAGGTGGCGCCTGGAAACTGCAGAAGCGCTGAGCATGCGCGAGATGACGGTGGCGCGGCGCCGTGCGGTCGCGGCGCGTCATGGCGCTGAGCAGGCAGGCAGCGGGGTGGCCGGGGTGCGGCGGTGAGCCCGCGCATCGTGTCGTGCGGAATCGTGCTGCTCGACCCGCACGGCCGCGTGCTGCTCGCGCATGCCACCGAAACGTCGCACTGGGACATCCCGAAAGGACACGGCGAGGAAGGCGAATCGCCCGACGTCACGGCGTTGCGCGAGATGGTCGAGGAGACCGGCATCGCGCTCGGGCCCGAACGCCTGAAAGATTTGGGCCTGTTCGTCTATCGGCGCGACAAGGACCTGCATCTGTTCGCCGCGCGCGCGAGCGCCGGCGAATTCGATCTGAGCGCCTGCATCTGCACGTCGATGTTTCCGCGCCGCTCGGACGGTACGCTGATCCCCGAAATGGATGCGTATCGCTGGGCGTCGATCGAGGAAATCCCGCGCTATGCGAGCCGCAGCCTCACGCGTCTGTTCGAGACGACGCTGTCGCTCGCGGAGCTGCATCGCTCGCTATGAGCCGCCTATGCGCGACGGATGACCCGCGCGCCCGGTCTGAACCCGGCCCTAATCGAGCGCGCGGTCGTTCGGATGCGCGAACAGCGCGCGGTTCGCGTCCGAGAGCGGGAAATTGATGTTGATGCCAAGCGGCGGAATCGGCTGGGTGAACCACTGCCTGTACAGACGTTCCGCGTCGCCCGAGGTCTGCGTGCGCGCGATGACGCGGTTCACGAGATTGCGGAACGGCTCGTCGCCTTTGCGGAACATGCACGCGTAGACTTCGTAGCCGAGCGGCGTGCCCGTCACGATGAAATCGCCGGGATGCGGATCGGCCGCCTTGAAGCCGTACAGGATCGGCTCGTCCATCACGAAAGCCGCCACGCGACCTTCCTTGAGCGCGGTGAACGCTTCCTGATGATCGCGCGCGCTCACGATGCGCATGTTCAACTGCTTGTCGGTATTGAGGCTGCGCAGCAGACGCTCGTCGGACGTGCCCGCCGTCGTCACGACCGGCTTCGCGGCCAGGTCCGCGAAATCGCTGATGCCGCTGTTCCTGCGCGCGATCATGCGTACCGCGTACTGGAAGAAGCTGTTCGAGAAGGCGGCGACGTTTTCGCGCTCGATCGTATGCGTGGTCGAGCCGCATTCGAGATCGATCTGGTTGTTCATCAGCATCGGCGTGCGGTTCGCCGAGGTCACGGTGACTTCGTGAACCCGCAGTTGCGGCATGCCGAGCGTCTTTCTGATTTCGTCGACGATCTGCAGCGCGATCGTCTGCGAGTAGCCGACCGTGTGCTTGCCGTCGAAATACGAGAACGGAATCGAGGCTTCGCGCACGCCCAGCAGGACCACGCCGTCGTCGTGGATTTTTTTCAGCGTGCCGGTGAGTTCGTCCGCGTGGGCCGGACCGCCGAATGCGAGCGCCGTGCATGCGGCCAGTGCCGCGAGCGCGCCGCGCGTGAAGCGCGGGCGGTGTGTGATTGGAACCGTCTTCCCAGGACCTGCCTCGCGGCGGGCTGCAATTTTCATCGGATCTCCCGGACCGGCACGTTCGGGCGAGCGTGCAGTGAGTGTCGATCGAACATCATGCAACCATCATGCAACCATCATGCAACGAAAAGGCGTGCATCCCCTGGACAGGGATGCACGCCGCATGCAGCCTGGCGCATCGAGCCGACGTCGACATGCTCGGGCAGGCGCGCTTAAGACCCGCTTAAGTCCGGAGCGTCCGTTATGCCTGTAATGCCGCGAACGCGACGCTCAAGCTTAACACCAGCTTACGCCGGCTTGCCCCAACTGTCGCGCAGACTGACGATACGGTTGAAGACGGGCTTACCCGGCTGCGAATCGACGCGGTCGGCGACGAAATAGCCGTGGCGCTCGAACTGGTAGCGCTGTTCCGGCAAGGCATGGCGCGCGCCCGTTTCGAGGTAGGCCTGCACGACGCGCTTCGAGTCCGGGTTCAGCGCTTCGAGGAAGTCGCGCCCGCCCGCGTCCGGTTGCGGCTCCTTGAAGAGCCGGTCGTAGATGCGCACTTCGGCCGGGCAGGCCGCTGCCGCGCTGACCCAGTGGATGTTGCCCTTGACCTTGTAGTTGTTCGCGCCTTCGGTGCCCGATTTGCTGTCCGGGAAGTAGTTGCAGTGCACCGCGACGATGTTGCCGTGCTCGTCCTTGTCCGCGCGCGTGCATTCGATCACGTAGCCGTAGCGCAGGCGCACCCTGTTGCCCGGGAACAGGCGGAAGTAGCCCTTCGGCGGCGTCTCCGTGAAGTCATCGCGCTCGATCCACAGTTCGCGCGAAATCGGAAACTCGCGCACGCCGTGTTCCGGGTGATGCGGATGCACGGGCGCGCTGCACGGCTCGGTGAGATTCTCGGGGAAGTTGTCGATGATGAGCTTGACCGGATCGAGCACGGCGACGGTGCGCGGCGCCTTCGCGTCGAGGTCGTCGCGCAGCGCGCCTTCGAACACGCTCATGTCGATCCACGAGTCGACCTTGGTCACGCCGATGCGTTCGCAGAACAGCTGGATCGACTCGGGTGTGAAGCCGCGCCGCCGCACGCCGACGATCGTCGGCATGCGCGGGTCGTCCCAGCCGTCCACGTGACCTTCGTTGACGAGTTGCAGCAGCTTGCGTTTGCTCGTGATCGCGTAGGTCAGGTTCAGGCGCGAAAACTCGATTTGCTGCGGCAGCGGACGCCTGAAGATACCGGCTTCGGCAAGTTCGTTGAGAATCCAGTCGTAGAGCGGCCGATGGTCTTCGAACTCGAGCGTGCACAGCGAATGCGTGATGTTTTCGAGCGCGTCCGAGATGCAGTGCGTGTAGTCGTACATCGGGTACACGCACCAGGCGTCGCCGGTGCGGTAGTGATGCGCGAAACGGATGCGGTAGATGACCGGGTCGCGCATGTTGAAGTTCGGCGAGCTCATGTCGATCTTCGCGCGCAGCACGTGCTCGCCTTCCTTGAACTCGCCCGCCTTCATGCGGCGGAACAGGTCGAGGTTCTCCTCGACCGGGCGCTCGCGGAACCGCGACGGCGTGCCGACTTCGGTGGCCGAACCGCGGTTCGCGCGGATTTCCTCGGCCGACTGGCTGTCGACGTAGGCGTTGCCGCGCTGGATCAGCAACTCGGCATATTCGTACAGCTTGTCGTAGTAGTCGCTCGCGTAGTACAGATGCTCCGTGCGGTCTTTTTGCCACTCGAAGCCGAGCCAGCGCACCGAGTCGACGATCGACTCGACGTACTCGACGCTTTCCTTTTCCGGATTGGTGTCGTCGAAGCGCAGATGGCACACGCCGCCGTAGCTGCGCGCGACGCCGAAATTCAGGCAGATGCTCTTCGCGTGACCGATGTGCAGATAGCCGTTCGGCTCGGGCGGGAAGCGCGTTTCGACGCGCTGGGCCCATTTGCCGCTGCGGTTGTCGTCGTCGATGATGTTGCGGATGAAATTGGAGGCCGTTGGCGCGTCGTTGCGGTCGGCGTCTTTGCGTTCGGTATTCATGCGAAAAGGTGAGAGTCCGTGGGGCCGCGCAATGCGCCCGCCAAGCCTCTGATTCTACCTGACGAGCCCGCTCGCGACAGGCCGATGCGGCGCGCGGCCCACGCTCGGGCGCGTTTGGCGCGAGGCAGGGGCGGTAAGCGGCGGCGCGGGGCGGCGAAAGCGGCGCTGTAACAGGAGGTAAATCGGGTTGGCCGGCCTGGCTAGGGCGGCTTAGGATCGTGCGGCGCGGAGGGCTTGCCGGGCCCGTGGTTCATCGTCCGCGCGCAGGCTTGGCCGGTACGGCCGGCTTGGGTGCCGGCCGCATCGGTTACCCTATCGGTTACGTTGTATCGGCCGTCCCGTATCGGCTTCTCCCATAGCCGCCGCCTTGCGCGAACCGCTGCCGTTCGTGCACCATGCTCGCCTCGTTGCCGGAGTTTTCTCGGATGCCTGTCCTGACGCACGGCGCGTCCCGCGCGCCTTTCGCCCGCGCTTTCGCGCGCGCCCGTTGTTCTTCCCGCACCCGCGGCACGCTCGCCGCGGCGTGGTTCGCCGCCTGTGCCGGCAGTCTCGTCGCACCGCTGCCCGCCGCGGCGAAAACGTCACCGCCGCCGAAGCCCGCGCTCGACGCGGCGGCGGTGGCCGTGCCCGACAGCTACAGCGCCGATGCCGCGCAGCAGATTTTCGCCGTGGGCGGCAACGCGGTCGATGCCGCCGTCGCGATCGCCTTCACACTTGCCGTGACGCGGCCCGATGCGGGCAACCTCGGCGGCGGCGGGTTCATGACGCTGTTCGTCGACGGCAAGCCGTATTTCCTCGACTATCGCGAGCGCGCGCCGCAGCAGGCGACCCGCGACATGTATCTCGACGACAAGGGCAACGTCCAGCCCGGCATGAGCACGGTCGGCTATCGCGCGGTGGCGGTGCCAGGCACCGTCGACGGCATGTGGGAAGCGCAGCGCCGTTTCGGCAAGCTCAAATGGAAGCAGGTGCTCGCGCCCGCGATCCACTACGCGACCGATGGCTTTCAGGTCGATCGGCGCTTGCAGCAGCGCCGCGATGCGGCCGCGAAAAGTTTCGCCGGCCGGACCAACTTCGACGCCTATTTCGCGAACCTGAAGGCAGGCGCGACGCTGCGTCAGCCGGAGCTTGCGCAGACGCTCTCGCGCATTGCGAGCGACGGCGGCCGCGAATTCTACGAAGGCCGCACCGTGGAGCTGATCGCGCAGCAGATGTACGGGCACGGCCTCGTCACGAAACAGGACCTGCTGCAGTACAAGGCGCTATGGCGCGAGCCGCTCGCCGCCGACTGGAACGGCTACCGCGTGATTACCGCGCCGCCGCCGGGCTCGGGCGGCATCGGGCTGATCCAGATGCTGAAGATGCGCGCCGCGCTGGCGCCCGCGTTCGACGGCCTCGCGCTGAATTCGGCGCCGTACATCCACCTGGTCGCGCAGATCGAGGACCGCGTGTTCGCCGACCGGCAGCGCTACATCGGCGACCCGGACGCCGCGCCGGTACCGGCCGCGAGATTGATCGACGACGCGTACCTCGCGCAACGCGCGAGCGAAGTCAAACCCGACGCGGTGCCGGGCGCGCCGGTCACGCCCGGCCTCGGCGACGGCGCGGCGGAGAAGGCGCAGACCACGCATTTCTCGGTGGTCGACAAATGGGGCAATGCCGTCTCGAACACCTACACGCTGAACGGCGATTTCGGCTCGGGCGTCGTCGTGGACGGCGGCGGCTTCCTGCTCAACGATGCGATGGACGACTTCGTCACCAAGCCGGCCGGCGCGGATGGCGCGGCCGCGACGTCGCGCGCCGCCGGGGCGGAGCTCGACACGATCGCGCCGGGACGCCGCCCGATTGCCTCGATGACGCCGACGCTGCTGCTGAAGGACGGCAAGATCGCGCTCGCGATCGGCACGCCCGGCGGCTCGCGCATTCTCACGACGCTCTTCCAGGTGATGACGAACCTGTACGACTTCGGCATGACGCCGGCCGACGCGCTTGCGGCCATGCGGTTTCATCACCAGTTGCTGCCGCCGAAGACGATCTATTTCGAGCCGTATCATCCGGCGCCGGACGATCTGGCGGCGCAGTTGAAAGCGCTCGGCTATACGGTCGAGCAGCAGTCGTTCGACGGCGACGTGCAGATGATCCGGGTCGACGGCACGACGCCCGAGCCCGCGAGCGATCCGCGCGGCGTCGGGGTCGCGCGGGTGATACGGTAGGCGGTTCGACCGAATGGGCTGCAACGGGCGTGGCCGTTGACGGACGCGCGGCGGCTTTGTCGTATTCGTCACGGAGTTGCCATGGACATACCAAACACGGGGCGCAGGGAAGCGCGATGAGCGGACATAAACTGAACACACTCGTGCTGCCGGGGTATCTGAATTCCGGCGCCGGTCATTGGCAAACGCGCTGGGAAGCGCTCGATCCCGCGTTCGTGCGCGTGCGAATGCCGGACTGGGCGCATCCTTCGCGCGACGCATGGTGCCGCACGCTCGACGCCGCGGTGGCCGCCGCCGACGCGCCGGTCGTGTTCGCCGCCCATAGCCTCGGCTGCCTGACGGCGGTGTTCTGGGCCACGCAGTACGCGAGCGCGGCGCAGCTCGCGAAGGTGGCGGGCGCATTGCTGGTCGCGCTGCCCGATCCCACCGGGCCGCATTTTCCGCAGGACGCGACCGGCTTTGCGCCGGTGCCGCTCGCGCGGCTGCCGTTCGCGAGCATCGTCGTCGCGAGCAGCGACGATCCGTATGGCGGCGTGCCGTTTTCGCAGGCCTGCGCGAGCGCATGGGGCAGCCGCTGGATCGACCTCGGCGCGCGCGGCCATATCAACGCGGACAGCGGCCTCGGCGATTGGGACGAAGGGCGCAGCTGGCTGGCTTCGCTGGCCCCGTCGCGCGGAGTTCGGGCTTAATGCGGGCTTAATGGCACCGATGGCTGAGCCAGAATCTGGGGCGGGACATCCGTGAGGCCGGCACGGCCCGCAGCCTTTTCCGTCAAATCACCGATTTCCCTCTCAACGCCTCGATCCGCGCCGCGTCATACCCGAGCACGTCGCGCAAGACGTGCTCGGTATGTTCGCCGAGCAGCGGCGGATGGCTCAGCGCCTCGGGCGGCGTGCCCGTCATATTGATCGGATTGCGCACGAGCTTGACCGTGCCGCCCGACGGATGCGGCAGATCGACCCGCAGGCCGCGCGCCACCACCTGCTCGTTCTCGAACACCTCGCCGAGGTCGTTGATCGGCCCGCACGGCACGCCCGCCGCTTCGAGCGCGCCGATCCATTGCTGCTTGCCTTGCAGGCGCACCATGTCCGCGAGGATCGGCACGAGTACGTCGCGGTTGCGCACACGCGCCGGATTGGTCGCGAAGCGCTCGTCGTCGGCGAGTTCCGGCTGCCCGCCCGCCTCGACGAACTTGCGGAACTGCCCGTCGTTGCCGACCGCGACGATGATCCAGCCGTCGCTCGTCTGGAAGGTCTGGTAGGGCACGATGTTCGGATGCGCATTGCCCCAGCGCAGGGGCGGCTGGCCGCTCGCGAGGTAGTTCGAGTTCATGTTGGCGAGCATCGCGACCTGCACGTCGAGCAGCGCCATGTCGATGTATTGGCCTTCGCCCGTGCGATCGCGGTGCGTGAGCGCGGTCAGCACGGCGATCGTCGAATACATGCCGGTCATGAGGTCGGCGATCGCGACGCCGGCTTTCTGCGGGCCGCCGCCCGGCTGGCCGTCGCGCTCGCCGGTAATGCTCATGAAGCCGCCGATGCCCTGCACGATGAAGTCGTAGCCGGCACGCTGCGCATACGGCCCGGTCTGCCCGAAGCCCGTGACCGAGCAGTAGACGAGGTCGGGCTTCACCGCCTTGAGCGATTCGTAGTCGAGCCCGTACTTCTTCAGCTGGCCGACCTTGTAGTTTTCGAGCACCACGTCGCTTTGCGCGGCCAGCTCGCGGACGATGCGCTGGCCCTCGGGCGAGGCGATGTCGACCGTGACCGAGCGCTTGTTGCGGTTCGCCGCGAGATAGTAGGCGGCTTCGCGCGTGTCCGCGCCTTCGGGCGTTTTCAGATAGGGCGGGCCCCAGTGGCGCGTGTCGTCGCCGACCTCGGGACGTTCGATCTTGATGACGTCGGCGCCGAAATCGGCGAGTGTCTGCGCGCACCACGGGCCGGCGAGCACGCGGGTGAGATCCAGCACGCGGATATGACTGAGAGCGCCCATATTTCTGCATGTCTCCTGATTTTTTAGCGGTGCCAAGCGAGGTTTCGTGTGCGTTTCGATGGATGGGCCATCTTAAGCGATTCCCACGCGCGGGCGCAGTCGTCCGAACGTCATAGTGCCGCTCGGACGATGGGACACGCCGCGCGGCTGTCACGCCGAGCCCGCTTCGCCCTGGCCGGATGGCCGACGGCACCGGGCGCGCTGCCGCGCACGCGCGCCGATCCCGTATAATCAGTCGTTTAAGAAACCGACAGTTGGCGCATCCCGCGATGCAGCCAGTCTCAGTCAGGAACCGTCAGGACCCGTCCCCCGCACGCTATGAAAGCCGCTGAAATCCGCGAGAAATTCCTCAAGTTCTTCGAATCGAAGGGCCACACGATCGTCCGTTCGTCGAGCCTCGTGCCCGGCAACGACCCGACACTGCTCTTCACCAATTCGGGGATGGTGCAGTTCAAAGATGTGTTCCTCGGCGCGGAGTCGCGTCCGTATTCGCGTGCCACGACCGCGCAGCGCAGCGTGCGCGCGGGCGGCAAGCACAACGACCTCGAAAACGTCGGCTATACCGCGCGCCACCACACGTTCTTCGAGATGCTCGGCAACTTCTCGTTCGGCGACTACTTCAAGCGCGACGCGATCCACTACGCGTGGGAACTGCTGACCGAAGTCTACAAGCTGCCGAAAGAGAAGCTCTGGGTCACCGTCTACCAGGAAGACGACGAAGCGCACGACATCTGGGCGAAGGAAGTGGGCGTGCCGGTCGAGCGCATCATCCGCATCGGCGACAACAAGGGCGCGCGCTACGCGTCGGACAACTTCTGGCAGATGGCGGATGTCGGCCCGTGCGGCCCGTGCTCGGAAATCTTCTACGACCACGGCCCGGACGTGTGGGGCGGCCCGCCGGGGTCGCCCGAGGAAGACGGCGACCGCTACATCGAGATCTGGAACCTCGTGTTCATGCAGTTCAGCCGCGATGCGCAGGGCAACATGACGCCGCTGCCCAAGCAATGCGTCGACACCGGCATGGGCCTCGAACGTATCGCCGCCGTGCTGCAGCACGTGCACAGCAATTACGAGATCGACCTGTTCCAGGCGCTGATTCAGGCCGCGGGCCGCGAAACCGGCGTGAGCGACCTCACGAACAACTCGCTGAAGGTGATCGCGGACCACATCCGCGCGTGCTCGTTCCTGATCGTCGACGGCGTGATTCCGGGCAACGAAGGCCGCGGCTACGTGCTGCGCCGTATCGTGCGCCGCGCGATCCGCCACGGCTACAAGCTCGGCAAAAAGGGTTCGTTCTTCCATCGCATGGTGGCGGACCTCGTCGCGCAAATGGGCGCGGCTTATCCGGAACTGAAGGACGCCGAGCAGCGCGTGACCGACGTGCTGCGCCAGGAAGAGGAGCGCTTCTTCGAGACGATCGAGCACGGCATGTCGATTCTCGAAGCCGCTCTGGCTGAACTCACGGCGAAGGGCGGCAAGACGCTCGACGGCGAACTCGCCTTCAAGCTGCACGACACCTACGGCTTCCCGCTCGACCTGACCGCGGACGTCTGCCGCGAACGCGAAGTGACGGTCGACGAACCGGCCTTCGACGAAGCGATGGCACGCCAGCGCGAGCAGGCACGCGCGGCCGGCAAGTTCAAGATGGCGCAGGGCCTCGAATACTCGGGCGCGAAGACCACGTTCCACGGCTACGAAGAAATCGTCTTCGACGACGCGAAGGTCGTGGCGCTCTACGTCGACGGCGCATCGGTGCAGCAGGTGCAGGACGGCCAGCAGGCCGTCGTCGTGCTCGATCACACGCCGTTCTACGCGGAGTCGGGCGGCCAGGTCGGCGACCAGGGTGTGCTCGCCAACGCCAGCACGCGCTTTGCCGTTGCCGATACGCTGAAGGTGCAGGCCGACGTGGTCGGCCATCACGGCACGCTCGAACAGGGCACGCTGAAGGTCGGCGACGTCGTCAAGGCGGAAATCGACGCGGTGCGCCGCGCCCGCACGGCACGCAACCACTCGGCCACGCACCTGATGCACAAGGCGCTGCGCGAAGTGCTCGGTTCGCACGTGCAGCAGAAGGGCTCGCTCGTCGACGCCGACAAGACCCGCTTCGACTTCGCGCACAACGCGCCGATGACGGACGAGCAGATTCGTCGCGTCGAGGAAATCGTCAATGCCGAAGTGCTCGCGAACGCGCCCGGCATCGTGCGTTTGATGTCGTACGACGAAGCGGTGAAGGGCGGCGCGATGGCGCTGTTCGGCGAAAAGTACGGCGACGAAGTGCGCGTGCTCGACCTCGGCTTCTCGCGTGAGCTGTGCGGCGGCACGCACGTGAGCCGCTCGGGCGACATCGGCTTCTTCAAGATCGTGATGGAAGGCGGCGTCGCGGCGGGTATCCGCCGTGTCGAAGCGATCACCGGCGACAACGCGGTGCGTTACGTGCAAGACCTCGAAGCGCGCATCAACGCGGCGGCGGCGGTGCTGAAGGCGCAGCCGGCGGAACTCACGCAGCGCATCGGCCAGGTGCAGGATCAGGTGAAGGCGCTCGAAAAGGAGCTGGGCGCGCTGAAGTCGAAGATGGCGTCGAGCCAGGGCAACGAACTCGCGGGCCAGGCGATCGAGGTGGGCGGCGTGCATGTGCTGGCGGCAACGCTCGATGGCGCGGACGTCAAGACGTTGCGCGAAACGGTCGACAAGCTCAAGGACAAGCTCAAGAGCGCGGCCATCGTGCTGGCTGCGGTGGAGGGCGGCAAGGTGAGCCTGATCGCCGGCGTGACCCCCGACGCGAGCAAGAAGGTCAAGGCCGGCGAACTGGTCAACTTCGTTGCGCAGCAAGTCGGCGGCAAGGGCGGCGGCCGTCCCGATATGGCTCAGGCCGGCGGCACCGAGCCGGCCAACCTGCCGGCGGCGCTTGCGGGCGTCAAGGCTTGGGTCGAAGCTCAGCTGTGATTGCGGCTTGACTTGTTAAGGCTTGAATCCGGACTCGTTCCGGATTGGTCTGGTTGACGAGAGAAAGGGCCACGCGGTTTGCCGCGTGGCCCTTTCGTTTTCTCCGTACGCGAGCGAGGCCATGACGAGCTTCACAGCAGACCCGCAGCAGACGACCGGCAGCACAGCCTCGGCAAACGCAAGCCCCCACCCATCACGCAGCACCCGCATCGATCGCGACCGCCGCATCTACACGCTGCGGCACATCCCCGGCTACCGCATTCTCCTGCGGCGCCACCAGCGTGCGCCGCAGCGCATTGAGCGCGGACGAAAAATGGCCGCGTCTCCAGACGAGCAGCGTTTCGATCATCCCGATGTCGGGTAGCGCGTGTACCGCGATATTGCTCGCGTCGGCCTGCAGGTCGAGCACCGAGCGCGGCGCGACCGCGACGCCGGCGCCGGCCGCCACGCACGCGACGATCGCGTGATACGAGCCGAGTTCGAGCACGCGCGCGGGCCGCACGTCGTGCTCCAGATACCACTTTTCGATATACGACCGATAGGCGCAGCCGCGCTCGAACGCGATCAGCGTCGAGAGCGCGACGTCGCGTACTTCGCGAATCGGCCGATGTCCGCGCGGCGTCAGCATCACGAGTTCTTCGCGAAAAACCGGCACGCTCTCGAACAACTCGCCGAGCGCGGCCGGATCGAGCGGCGTCGCCACGAGCGCGGCATCGACCTCGAACTCGCGCACCCGCTCGATCAGCTTGCCGGTCGTGCCCGTCTCCAGTTCCAGCTCGACGGCGGGCCACTGCTGGTGATATTGCGCGAGCAGGCCCGGCAGACGCGTCGCCGCGACGCTTTCCATCGTGCCGAGCCGCAGACGCCCGCTCGGCCGGTCCTCGCGCACCGCGTGGCGCGCTTCGTCGGCGAGCGCGAGCAGGCGCTCCGCGTAGGGCAGCAGCGTTTCGCCGGCCGGTGTCAGCACGAGGCGGCGGCCGTCGCGGATGAACAGTTCGGTGCCGAGTTGCTCTTCGAGCTGCTTGATGCGCGTCGTCACGTTCGATTGCACGCGGTTGAGCTTGGCGGCGGCGCGCGTCACGCCGTTTTCCCGCACGACGGCGCGAAAAATGGTCAGGGCGGCCAGATCCATGATTCTCTCCGGGTGATGGTTGATATCCTAATTATTCATTTTTAGAGATCGTCTGGTCAAGCTAAGATGGATTCACATAGGGATCACCTCACTGCTGTTCGACCGCCGACCATGAACGCTCTCGCCTCCCACACATCTATGCGCTTCCACGAACCCCACGCCGCCCGGCGCGCGGCGCTTGCCTGCATGGTGACGCTGGCCGTCGCGCTCGGTATCGGCCGCTTCGCCTTCACGCCACTGCTGCCGCTGATGCTGCACGGCGCCGCGCTCGGCCAGCCGCAGATCGACATCCAGCACGGCGGCTGGCTCGCCTCGTTCAACTACGCGGGCTATTTCGCCGGCGCGGTGATGTGCGCGGCGCTGCGTACCGACCCGGCGCGCATGGTGCGCGTAGGGCTCGTCGCGACGGTTGTGCTGACGCTCGCGATGGGCGTCACGAGCCAGTTCTGGGTATGGGCCGTGGTGCGCTTCGTCGCCGGGGCGGTCAGCGCGTGGACCTTCGTGTTCGCGTCGCAGTGGGGCTTGCGGCGGCTCGCCGAACTCGGCGCGCATGCGTGGAGCGGGGTGATTTATACGGGGCCGGGCGTCGGTATCGTCGGCACGGGCTTGTTCGTGAGCATCGCGGGCCGGTATGGCGCGACGGCCGGGTGGATCGGTTTCGGCGTGATCGGCGCGCTGCTGTCGGCGCTGGTGTGGCCGGTGTTCGGCGCCGCGCCGCGTGCGCAAGCCGCGCCGGAAGGCGGTCGCAAGAGCGCCGCGGACGGCGCGAAGCGGGAGCGGCCGCGCGCGGCGCAACAAGCCGCCGCGGATCGGGCGGCCCGGAGCGGCAGCGCGGCAAGGGAGGGCGCGGCGGACTATCTTGAGTCAGAGCGCGCTGCTGTCGCGGTGTTGGCCGAATCGACTCACGTTGCATCGGCCGACACCGCCGAGGAGCACGCCCACTCAATCCCGGCCCATCGAAGCGCCACCGCTCACCGTGTCGACGCCTTCTGGCTGGTCCTGCTCTACGGCATCCCCGGCTTCGGCTACATCATCACCGCGACGTTCCTGCCAGTCATAGCGCGCCACGCGCTGCCGGGTTCGTCGTGGCCTGACCTGTTCTGGCCGATGTTCGGCGTGGCGCTGATCGTCGGTGCGATGGCGGCCGCGCGTTTGCCCGTGCATTGGGACAACCGCGCGCTGCTCGCCGGCTCCTACGTGCTGCAAGCGCTCGGCATCGCGCTGGGCATCGTCTGGCCGACAGCGGGCGGCTTCTCGCTCGGCAGCATCCTGATCGGCCTGCCGTTCACCGCGATCACGCTGTTCGCGATGCGCGAGGCGCGGCGTCTGCGTGGCGACGATGCGGCCGGCCTGATGGGCTATGCGACGGCGGCTTACGGCATCGGCCAGATCGTCGGTCCGTTGGTGGCCGCGCCGATTGCCGCGCAGACGGGATCGTTTTCGCCGGCGCTGTGGCTGGCCGTGGGCGCGCTGCTGGCGGGGGCGGCGGGACTGGTCGCCGTGGCGCGCATGCCGCGTGGCCGTGGCGGTATGCCGGATTGCGGCTGCAACTAACGGCCGAGGTGTTCGACGATTTGGAGAGCCCGAAACACAAGCCCCAACCTCGTCCCCCTTCCCAGGCCGACATCCGATACCACCACACCCGGCGCCCATCCCGCATACCTTCACCAAAATCGCACGATCGCACTAAAATGACCGCTTCCCGTCATTTCCACGCGCCTGTCGCCGGGCGCGCCGCGCCACCATGCAACATTTCGCGTCCGATAACTACGCCGGCATCTGTCCCGAAGCGCTCGAGGCGCTGATCGCCGCCAACCACAGCGGCCACGAGCCGGCCTACGGCGACGATTCCTGGACGAGCCAGGTCTGCGACCGTCTGCGCGATCTGTTCCAGACCGACTGCGAGGTGTTCTTCGTCTTCAACGGCACGGCCGCCAACTCGCTCGCGCTGGCCTCGCTGTGCCAGTCGTATCACTCGGTGATCTGCCACGAACTCGCGCACATCGAGACCGACGAATGCGGCGGCCCCGAATTCTTCTCGGGCGGCTCGAAGCTGCTGACGGCGCCCGGCATCGGCGGCAAGCTCACGCCCGATGCGATCGAAGCGGTCGTCACGCGCCGCGCCGACATCCACTATCCGAAGCCGAAGGTCGTCACGCTCACGCAGTCGACCGAGGTCGGCACCGTCTACACGGTCGAGGAAGTGCGCGCGATCGCGGCGATCGCGAAGCGCCGTCATCTGAAGCTGCATATGGACGGCGCGCGCTTTGCGAACGCGGTCGCGGCGCTCGACGTGCATCCGTCGGAGATCACATGGCGCGCGGGCGTCGACGTGCTGTGCTTCGGCGGCACGAAGAACGGCCTGCCGGTCGGCGAAGCGGTGGTGTTCTTCGATCGCGCTCTCGCCGACGATTTCGCCTATCGCCTGAAGCAGGCGGGGCAGCTTGCCTCGAAGATGCGCTTCATCTCCGCGCCCTGGCTCGGCCTGCTCGACAACGACGTGTGGCTGCGCAACGCGCGTCACGCGAACGCGATGGCGCGTCTGCTGCAAACGCGGTTGCAGGAAATTCCGGGTGTGAGCATCATGTTTCCGGGCGAATCGAACGCGGTCTTCGCGCAGTTGCCGCCGCACGCCGCGAAGGCGATGCGCGCGCGCGGCTGGAGGTTCTACGAATTCATCGGCGCGGGCGGCTGCCGGCTGATGTGCGCGTGGGACACGCAGCCCGCGACGGTCGAGCGCTTTGCCGCCGAGCTGCGCGAGTTGTGCGCGGCGTAATGCAAGGCGTGAAGCGAAGCGCGCCGCCGCCATCACCTTCCGCCTTTACTCCTCGCCATCGCACGCAGCCGCCCCCGACCGCGTCCAATCGCGGCAGACAGACATACACACAAGACACGAGACACCTCACGACATGACCGAATACCGCTTTTGTCCCCGCTGCGCCAAGCCGTTGACCGAACGCGCCGACCCCGAGCACGAAGGCGGCCGCATACGCCAAAGCTGCCCCGATACCGTGTGCGGCTACGTCCACTGGAATAACCCGCTGCCGGTCGTGGCCGCGATCGTCGAGTACGAGGGCAAGATTCTGCTCGCGCGCAATGCTGCGTGGCCCGAGGGCATGTTCGCGCTGATTACCGGCTTCCTCGAAAACGGCGAGACGCCGGAACAGGGCATCGCGCGCGAAGTGCTCGAAGAGACGTCGCTGCAGACGGAGTCGGTCGAACTGATCGGCGTGTACGAGTTCATTCGCAAGAACGAGCTGATCATCGCGTATCACGTGAAGGCGCATGGGACGGTCTCGCTGTCGCCGGAACTGCTCGAATACCGGCTCGTCGAGCCGGCGAAACTGCGGCCCTGGCGTGCGGGCACCGGCCAGGCGCTCGGCGAATGGATGCGGCGGCGCGGTCTGCCGTTCGAATTCGTCGAGCGGCCGGGGCAGTGAGTCGCGTTCGCGGGCGGCGCGATGGCGGCGAGCATGGTGTTGCCCGCGTCGGCGGTACTTCATCGCGCGACGATACATAACGGGCCGACGAGGCAACGGCGGCGAAGCTCGAAGCAGGCCTAAACGACACGGCCCGCGCAGACAAGCTCGATACGGCGCACGGCATCGGCCACACCAGACGACGCACGAACCGGCACACGAACCAGCACACGAACCAGCACACGAACCAGCACACGAACCAGCACACGAACCAGCACACGAAACAGCACACGAACCAGCACACGAACCAGCACACGAACCAGCACACGAACCAGCACACGAACCAGCACACGAACCAGCACACGAACCAGCACACGAACCAGCACACGAAACAGCACACGAACCAGCACACGAAATAGCACACGAACCAGCACATGAAATAGCACACCAAACAACGCACAAAACAGCACCCGAACCAGCACCCAGTCAGCGCGGCAACGAACGATCAACCCAAGTCAATCAGCGGTCAATGAGCTCACGCTCGGGAGAAGCACGGCATGGCTTACATCTACTATCTGACGCATATTCATCTGGGCTACGAAGCATTGTCGCAACTGCCGGCCGAGTGCGCGCGCATCGGCATGACGCGGCCGCTCGTCATCAGCGACAAGGGCGTCGTCGCGGTCGGCATCGCGCAGCGCGCGCTCGACGCACTGAAGCTCGGCGACGTGCCGCTCTTCGACGACACGCCGTCGAACCCGACCGAGGCGATGGTGCTGGCCGCCGCGCGGATGTATCGCGACGCGGGCTGCGATGGCCTGATCGCGGTGGGCGGCGGTTCGTCGATCGATCTCGCCAAGGGCGTCGCGATCGCGGCCACGCATCCGGGACCGCTCACGCAGTACGCGACGATCGAAGGCGGCAGTGCGAAGATCACCGAGGCCGTCGCGCCGCTGATCGCGATTCCGACCACCGCGGGCACCGGCAGCGAAGTCGCGCGCGGCGCGATCGTGATCCTCGACGATGGCCGCAAGCTCGGCTTTCACTCGTGGCATCTGCTGCCGAAAGCGGCGCTCTGCGATCCGGGCCTGACGCTCGGCCTGCCGCCGGGGCTGACCGCGGCGACCGGCATGGACGCGATCGCGCACTGCATCGAAACGTTCCTCGCGCCGGCCTTCAATCCGCCCGCCGACGGCATCGCGCTCGACGGTCTCGAACGCGCGTGGCACAGCATCGAGCGGGCATGCGCGGACGGCAGCGACCGCGAGGCGCGTCTGAACATGATGAGCGCGTCGATGCAGGGCGCGATGGCGTTCCAGAAGGGGCTCGGCTGTGTACACTCGCTGTCGCATCCGCTGGGCGGGTTGAAGGTGAACGGCCGAACCTCGCTGCATCACGGCACGCTGAACGCGGTCGTGCTGCCCGCCGTGCTGCGCTTCAACGAACGCGCGCCGAGCGTGGTGGCCGAGCGTCGCTTCGCACGCATGCGCCGCGTGATGGGATTGTCCGAGCAGACCGATCTCGCGCAGGCGCTGTTCGACATGACGGCACGGCTCGGTCTGCCGACCGGCCTCGCGCAGATGGGCGTCGACGAGAGCATGTTCGACAAGGTCGTGCAGGGCGCGCTCGCCGATCATTGCCATCGCACGAATCCGCGCGAAGCGACGGCCGACGATTACCGCCGCATGCTGACCGAGTCGCTGTGACGAGGCGAGGCGGTGCGCGGTAGCGGCCACGGCCACGCGTCGCGCCTGACCGCCGCTGTTGTCGTCATGGTCATTGTCATCGCTTGCGTCATCGCTATCGCTATCGCCAGAAATACCCCTATCATCACGCAGCCGATCAAACCCCACGCCTCATGAACAAACCCGCTCCCGCGCCACGCTCCGCCTACCCGCACTTCCTGCCGATCACGACCCGCTGGATGGACAACGACGTCTACGGTCACGTGAACAACGTCGTCTACTACAGCTATTTCGACACCGTCGTGAACGAGTATCTGATCCGCGCGGGCGTGCTCGATTTCGAGCAGGGCGCGACGATCGGGCTCGTCGTCGAGACGCAGTGCAATTACTTCGCGCCGCTCGTGTTTCCGGATCGCATCGACGCGGGCCTGCGTGTCGCGCGGCTCGGCACGTCGAGCGTGCGCTACGAAGTCGGGCTTTTCCGGGAAGGCGAGGTCGAACCCGCCGCGCAGGGGCATTTCGTGCACGTCTACGTGGATCGCGTCACGCGCCGTCCCGTGAACCTGCCCGCCGAACTGCGCGCAGCGCTCGAACCGCTTGCCGTCGCCGCGCAGGCGGGCTGAGGCGAGCCGGGACAGATCGGGACGGATTCAGCGCGTGCAGTCGTTCATCGTCAATCTCCTCAACGGCCTCAGCTACGGGCTGCTGCTGTTCATGCTGTCCGCCGGGCTCACGCTGATTTTCAGCATGCTCGGCGTGCTCAATTTCGCGCATGCGAGCTTCTACATGCTCGGCGCGTACGTCGGCTTTTCGGTGGCCGCGCGCGCCGGGTTCTGGAGCGCGCTCGTGATCGCGCCGCTCGTCGTCGGTCTGCTCGGCGCGGCGTTCGAGCATTGGCTGTTGCGGCGCGTGCGCGCGCACGGTCATCTGCCCGAGTTGCTGCTCACGTTCGGTGCGGCGTATCTGCTCGGCGAACTGGTCAAGCTCGGCTGGGGGCTCGGTCCGCTGTCCGCGCCGGTGCCGGCCGTGCTCGACGGCCCGCTGTTCTCGCTGTACGGCGCGAGCTTCGCGCGCTATCGCGCGTTCATGATGGCGGTGTCGCTGGCGATGCTCGCGGCGCTCGTCGCGGTGCTGCGCGTGTCGCGCACGGGCCTCGTCGTGCGCGCCGCGCTAACGCATCCGCAAGCGGTCGAAGCGCTCGGCCATAACGTGCCCGCCGTGTTCACCGGGGTATTCGCGGCCGGTACGGCACTCGCCGCGCTGGCCGGCGTGATCGGCGCGCCGCTCTTCGTCATCGAGCCGGCGATGGCGGAATCGCTCGGCTCGATCGTGTTCGTCGTGGTCGTGATCGGCGGGCTCGGTTCGTTGAGCGGGGCGCTCGTGGCGTCGCTGCTGGTCGGCTGCGTGCAGACGCTCGCGGTGGCGAGCGACGTGTCGCTGGGAGAGGTGCTGTCGGTCGCCGGCGTGGCGTTGCCGCCCGACTGGGACGCGCTGACGCTCGCGCAACTCGCGCCGCTGATTCCGTATCTGCTGCTCGTCGCGGTGCTGGCGCTGAGGCCGCGAGGGCTGTTCGGACGGCGGGGGGATCATGCGTAAGCGGGATGCGGGGGCGGAGGCGAGGGGTGCCGCAGCACGCCCTGAACGCCCGGAGCACCCGGAGCACCCGGAGCACCCGGAGCACCCGGAGCACCCGGAGCACCCGGAGCACCCGGAGTGCCCGGAGTGCCCGGAGCACCCGGAGCACCCGGAGCGCCCTGGGACTGCACCGCAAACCGCTGGGCGTGGGCCGTCCGCGCGTTCGTTCGCACCTTGGCTCGCGCTCGCCGTCTTTCTCGCGTTGCCGCCGTTCGTCGGGTCGCAAAGCTGGCTGCTCGCGTACCTCGCGCAGACCGCGACGATGATCGTGTTCGCGCTCTCCTACAACCTGCTGCTCGGCGAGACCGGGCTGCTGTCGTTCGGGCATGCCGCCTATGCGGGGCTCGGCGCGCTGATCGCCGCGCGCATGTTCAACGCGACCGGCATGCCGCTCGTGCTGCTGCCGCTCGTCGGCGGCATGGGCGGCGCGTTGTGCGGCCTGCTGTTCGGCCTGATCGCGACGCGCCGCTCCGGCACCGCGTTCGCGATGATTACGCTCGGCCTCGGCGAACTCGTGGTCGCGGCCGCGTGGACGCTGCCGGGCTGGTTCGGCGGCGAGGCCGGCATCGCGATCGATCGCGCGAGCGGCCCGCGCTTTTTTGGCCTGAGCTTCGGTCCGGCGCGCGAGGCCTATGCGCTGATCGCGCTGTGGTGTCTCGCCGCGAGCGCGGCGATGTTCGCGCTGTCGCGCACGCCGTTCATGCGCCTCGCGAACGCGGTGCGCGACAACCCGGCGCGCGCGGCCGCGATCGGCTGCTATCCGGCGCGTATCCGCTATGGCGTGGTGGTGCTGTCGGCGTTTTTCGCGGGCATGGCGGGGACGATGGGGCTCGTCAATATCGAACTCGTGTCGACGGAAAGCGTCGGCATGATGCGCTCGGGCGCGGTGCTGATCGCGACGGTGATCGGCGGGACGGCTGCGTTTTTCGGGCCGGTTGCCGGCGCTCTCGTGTTGACGTTTTTCAGCGTGATCGTCGCGAGCGTTACGCGCGCGTGGCTGTTCTATCTGGGTCTCTTCTTCGTGGCCGTCGTGCTCGCCGCGCCCGACGGGCTCGCGGGTTTCTGCGCGCGGCACGCGGCGCGCATCGTGGCGCAAGGCTGGCG
>NZ_JAAGPQ010000107.1:0-24055 GCF_017104985.1 Paraburkholderia sp. Ac-20342
AACCTCCGCGTGCCGATGTCATAATCGCGCCAGCGCATTCCGCGCGCGGTCGCGCCCGTCCTCGCGCGCCGACCCGCGCGGCCCCCGTCAAACCCCACGCAGCGCCCGCGCTTTCGGCACGCCGGCGCGCGCATGGAAAGGCGGCCACGCCGCCTTATCAACCGCTTCCGGAGAAGATTTTGAGCGCCCTCGACAACCCCTTGCACGATCAGGAAATCGGCTCGGCCGACGCGACCCAGGACACCACGCGCATCGACGACGTGCGCATCGGCGCGGTCCGTCCGCTGATCTCGCCCGCGCTGCTGCAGGACGAACTGCCGGTGCCGCCCGCGGTGCAGACGCTCGTCGAAAAGACCCGCGTGGAAATCGCCGATATTCTGCATGGCCGCGACGACCGGCTCGTGCTGATCGTCGGTCCCTGCTCGATTCACGATCACGACCAGGCGATCGAATACGCGCACAAGCTGAAGGCCGCCGCCGATCACTACAAGGACGACCTGCTGATCGTGATGCGCGTGTACTTCGAAAAGCCGCGCACGACGGTCGGCTGGAAAGGCTACATCAACGATCCGCGTCTGGACGGCAGCTTCCGCATCAACGAAGGCCTGCGTCTCGCGCGGCAACTGCTGCTCGACATCAACGGGCTGGGGCTCGCCACCGCGACCGAATTCCTCGATCTGCTCAGCCCGCAGTACATCGCCGATCTGATCGCCTGGGGCGCGATCGGCGCGCGCACGACCGAGAGCCAGAGCCATCGGCAACTCGCTTCGGGGCTCAGCTGCCCGATCGGTTTCAAGAACGGCACCGACGGCGGCGTGCAGATCGCCGCCGATGCGATCGTCGCGGCGCGCGCGAGCCACGCGTTCATGGGCATGACGAAAATGGGCATGGCCGCGATCTTCGAAACGCGCGGCAACGACGATGCGCACGTGATCCTGCGCGGCGGCAAGAAAGGACCGAACTACGACAGCGCGGCGGTCCAGGCGACCTGCGAGGCGCTCGGTTCAGCGGGTCTGCGCGAACAGGTGATGATCGACTGCTCGCATGCGAACTCGAACAAGTCGCATCTGCGTCAGATCGAGGTGGCGCAGGATATCGCGCGGCAGTTGTCGCAAGGCGAGCGCCGCATCATCGGCGTCATGCTGGAGAGTCATCTGGAAGAAGGCCGTCAGGACCTGAAGCCTGGCGTGCCGTTGCGTCACGGCGTGTCGATTACGGATGCCTGCGTGAGCTGGACGCAAACCGAGCCGGTGCTCGCGATACTCGCCGACGCCACCCGTCAGCGTCGCGCGGGCTGAGCCGCCGCGCGCCTGCGGCAGCCTGGCTTTCGCTGAAAGCCAGGCACACGCGCCACGCCAGCCGCCGGACCAACCTGCCTGTCGGGATTGCCGGGGTTGGGCAGCGCGTGATTCCTCACACCCGATGCCGCGCCTTTGCGCGCCTCACGGCACGCATGGCATGCTGGAGAGCGCAGCGCGCGTCCGGTGCGAAGCGCGTTCCATTACGACGCGTTGACGGCTTCCTTGAACGCCTTGCCCGCGGTGAACTTCACCGTCTTGGCGGCAGCGATCTGGATTTCCTCGCCCGTCGACGGGTTGCGACCCACGCGTGCTGCGCGCGCGCCGGTCGAGAAAGAACCGAAACCGACCAGTTGCACCGTATCGCCGCCCACCACGGCCTTGGTCACCGCTTCGACGATCGCGTCGATGGTCTGGCCGGTGGCCGCTTTGCTTTCGCCCGTCGCTGCGGCGACTGCGTCAATCAGTTCCTGTTTGTTCATAGCACTTCCCGTATGGTAATCATGGAACCGGCGCCCTTTCGAGGCGCCGGGACCGACACACTAACGCATAGCCCCACCTTCGCGCAAACCCTTGGTGTAAGGCTTGTATCGCCGACGCGGGGCACATTTAACGATTTCCCGGCGCAAAGTGCCATAAGAATCGCGGGCTTATGCGTGCCGGCCATTTCGGGCGCGCGCGCCGCGCATCACAATCCGTTGCAATTTCAGTGCTTTAGCGCGGGCTCCGCGCGTATCGCGGGCCTCGCCGTCATGGCGGGGCGGTTCGCGGCGAGTGCGCTCCACACGTGCGCGATGCTCTGAAAATTTACCTTCGGCAAGCCATTAAAAATCGTGGCGACCGCGCGGCAAGGTCTTCCTGCGCTGTCTTGCCGCCGCCCTACGCGCTGCCGTATCGCGCTTTTTTTGATGCACGGCCAACCCGGCATGTCGTGGCACTTTGAACATGACACGGCATAAACGACTGGTTTCGCTGCGATCTACGCTCATCATCCGGTAGTACTTACCGGGAAGAATGCGAGCCCGTCTTCGTTTTCCCGGTGTTTCTGCGTGGAGCCCGGTGGCCCGTCCGCATCGGCGAGACGGCCCGCTCAAGTTTCGCAGCATCCCGCCGATATAGAAGCGGCGCGGGCCGCGCAAACGTCTTCGAGGGATGGGAATGGTTTGGCTAGCAAGGTTGAGAAAAGCGCTGTCGGTCGCGCAAGGCGATCCGGAAATCGTGTGCGCGCAGTTGCAGGCATTCAGCCGCCAGATACCGCTTCTGTACTTCATTCTGCTCGTCAACACGGCCTCGGTCGCGATCACGCATCTCGATAGCGCGCCGGCCCCGGTGTCGATCTACATGCCCGCGGCGCTCGGCCTGATGTGCATCGCGCGCTGCGTGCGCTGGTGGCGCGTGCGGCATCGCGCGCTGACCCCGGAGCAGGCCGTCGCCGAAATGCACAGCCTGACCTGGCTCGTCGGTCTGTTCGGCGTCGCGTTCTGCGCCTGGTCGCTGCTGCTGTTTCCGTACGGCACTGCCTTCGAGCGGGCCCAGGTCGCGTTCTATATGGCCACGACGCTGGTCGGCTGCGTGTTCTGCCTGATCCATCTGCGCGTGCCGGCGCTGCTGCTGCTTTGCATCGTCATCCTGAGTTTCGCCGTCTTCTTCGTTCTGACGGGCTATCCGGTCTTTATGGCGATGGCGGTCGACATGACGCTCGTGGGCGTCGCGCTCGCGCTCGTCATTCAGCGCTACTGGCGCACCTTCGCCGACGCCGTGCATGCGCAGCGCGAATTGCAGGCGAGCCAGCAGAATACGCAGCGTCTGAGCGACGACAACTTCCGGCTCGCGAACATCGACAGCCTCACCGACCTGCCGAACCGGCGCAGTTTCTTCGCGTCGCTGCGCGAGATGTCGGAGCAGGCCTTCGCCACCGGCGGCAGCTTCAACGTCGGCCTCATCGATCTGGACGGCTTCAAGCAGGTCAACGATATCTACGGGCATTCGAGCGGCGATCTGGTGCTGCAGGAAGTCGGCGCGCGCCTGCTCGCGCTCGACGAACCGGGGCTGCTGTTCGCGCGCCTCGGCGGCGACGAATTCGGCGTGCTCGTGCAGTACAAGCTCTCGAACGACACGCTGATCGAGTTGGGGCAACGCATCTGCGATACGCTGAGCCAGCCGTATCAGGTCGCGGACAACGTCGCGGAACTGTCGGGCACGATCGGCTGGGCCGCGTTTCCCGAAGCGGGGTCGACGGTCGCGCAGGTGTTCGAGCGCGCCGACGCCGCGCTCTACGTCGGCAAGGAAAATCGCCGCGGCATGCCGGTGATTTTCTCGACCGAACACGAGACACGCATTCGCCGCCTGAGTCTCGTCACCCAGGAACTGCGTCACGCCGATCTCGACGCAGAGCTGTTCCTCGAATTCCAGCCGATTTACGATCTGCTCACGCTGCGGCCCATCGGGCTCGAAGCGCTCGGCCGCTGGCAGAACACGCGGCTCGGCATGGTCAGGCCCGAGGAGTTCATTCGGATTGCAGAGCGTACCGAACTGATTCTGTGCATCACCGAAGTGCTGCTGCGCCGGGCGCTCGCCGAAGTCGTGCACTGGCCGCCCGTGCTCTATCTGTCGTTCAACCTGTCGGCGGTCGATATCTCGACGTCGGCGCGCGCGCGGCGGCTCATCGATATCGTGCTGGACAGCGGCGTGCCGCCGCATCGCGTGACGTTCGAAATCACCGAGACCGCGTTGACGCGCGATTTCGAACAGGCGCGCAGCGCGCTCACGATGCTCAAGCAGGCCGGCTGCCGCGTTTCGCTCGACGATTTCGGCACCGGCTATTCGAGTCTCAGCTACGTGCACCGCCTGCCGTTCGATACGATCAAGATCGACCGCGGTTTCGTGAGCGACGTCGACTCGAACAGCGCGTCGAAGAAGATCATCAAGTCCGTGATCGACCTGTGCCGCAATCTCGGCCTCGAATGCGTGGTCGAAGGACTCGAAACGCCGTTGCAGGCCGAGGTCGTCAAGGCGCTCGGCGCACGCGCGGTGCAGGGCTATCTGTTCAGCCTGCCGATGCGGGCGAGCGCGGTCGGCACCTATCTGCGCGCCGCGCTCGCGCAGGGTCACGCGGCGGAAGTGGAAGCGCAGGGCTAGCCGCGCGCCGCGACGCGGCCGCCGTGAAGGCGCGGCAAGGTATGCTTGCGCGAGACGCGGTTGTCTGGCATCGGGCCATGCTGTCGGGCCGTACTATCCATGCTATCGGGCCACACTATCGAACCACGCGATCGGGTTGTACTACCGGGCTGCACTATCTGGTCGCACTTCGGGGCCCCACTTCGGGTCGCACTTCGCAATACCGCACACGAGACATCACGCAGCACGCGCGCCGTTCGCGAGATGGCCGCTCCAGGGGGAACGCATCATGCCGCTTCGTTTGCCGCCGCTGCCCGCGCTTCGCTTTTTCGAAGCGGCCGGCCGGCTCCAAAGTTTCAAGCTCGCCGCGGCGGAGCTCAACGTCACGCCGAGCGCGATCAGTCACGGCATCGTCGGCCTCGAACAGGCGCTCGGCGTCGAGCTGTTCGTGCGCGAACCGCGCGGCATTTCGCTGACGGCGACGGGCGCCGATTATCTGTCGTACGTCTCCGAGGCGTTTTCGCTGATCGCAATCGGCACGCAGCGTCTGCCGAATCATCGCGCGGACCGCCCCATCGCGCTCAGTTGCGCGCCGACCTTCGCCGCACTCTGGCTATTGCCGCGTCTCGCCGGGTTTCGCGCGCGCTGGCCGAACGTCAGCGTGAGCGTGGATACGTCGCATCGTCAGGTGGGCTTTCCGGTGGACGGCTTCGATTTCGCGATTCGCATGAGCCGCGCGCCGGTTGCCGGCATGGCCTGGACGCGTCTGTTCGGCGAGCGTTTCGTGCCCGTGTGCAGCCCCGCCTATCGGCAAACGCTGCTCGACGAGCACGGCGCGGCGAGCCTGCAACACGCGACGCTGATTCACGTGAATGCCGCCAGCGAAGACTGGCAGGCGTGGCTCGACGCGACCGGCGCCGATGGCGTCGACGTGAGCGGCGGCCTGCGCGTCGACACGATCCAGCTTGCGTTCGAGGCGGCCAGCATGGGGCTTGGCGTCGCGCTCGGCCGCAAGCCGCTCGTCGACGGCGCTCTCGCGAGCGGCGCGCTCGTCGAGGCCTGCGCGGGCACGATCGCGTCGACCACCGCCTACTGGCTCGTCAGCGCCGAAAACGCGGAAAGCGCGATTCGCCGGCCGGAGCTGGCCGACTTCAAGCGCTGGCTCGCCGACTCGGCGGCACAGTTCGATTCGCAGGCCGCGGCGTAATCGCACGGCATGGGCGCGACATAACTGTGGCATAAGCGCGGCATAGGCACGGCACCGGAACAGATGAGCCACGCTCACCTGTCGCCGAAAACTTTTCTTTTGCCGCATCGGCCGCGGACTGCGAACATGGCGCTCAAGGAGAACCCGCCATGTCGACCACCCATAGCAAGCGCTACCCCGCTGCCTTCCATCCGACGACGACCACGCTCGTGATCGTCGCCGGCGCGCTCGTCCTGAGCGCGGCGATGGGCATCCGCCAAACCTTCGGGCTGTTCATCGGCCCCTTCTCGTTCGATCGCGGCGTACCGGTCACGCAGATCGCGTTCGCAATCGCACTGCACAACCTCGTATGGGGCTTCGCGCAGCCGTTCGCGGGCACGGCCGCGGACCGCTACGGCTCGGCGCCCGTGGTCGCGTTCGGCGCGACGACCTTCGCGGCCGGCCTCGGGCTCGCGGCGGTCGCGCCGGGCGGCGCCTTGCTGATCGTCGGCATGGGCCTGCTGGTCGGCATCGGCGTGAGCTGCACGACGTTCGGCGTCGTGCTGCCGGCAGTGGGCCGCATCGCTTCGCCGGAAAAACGCAGCCTCGCGATGGGCCTCGTCAGCGCCGGCGGCTCCGCGGGCCAGGTGTTGATGGTGCCGCTCGTGCAAGGCATCCGCCTGCACGCGGGGATCGCGACCTCGCTGTTCGTGCTCGCGTTCGTGATGCTGCTGGTCGCGCCGCTCGGTATCGTGCTCGATCGGCGCGCCCCGACACCGGCGGGCGCTCAGCCGCAGGAAGCGCCGGCCATCCCGCTGCGTGCCGTATTCGCGCAGGCCGCGCGCAATCGCGGCTACCTGCTGCTCACGCTCGGCTTCTTCACGTGCGGCTTCCAGCTCGCGTTCATCGCGACGCATCTGCCCGAATATCTGACGCTCTGCCATATGCCGCTCGGACTCGGCGCCACCGCGCTCGCGCTGATCGGCCTCTTCAACATGGCGGGCAGCTGGGCATGCGGCTGGCTCGGCGGCCGCTTCCGGCAGCATTACGTGCTCGGCTGGCTTTATCTGCTGCGCAGCGCGACGATCGGCGTATTCTTCGTGCTGCCGAAAAGCGCCACGTCCGTCGTGCTTTTCGCGGCCGTGATGGGCCTCACGTGGCTCGGCACCGTGCCGCTCACGAGCGGTCTCGTCGCCAAGGTGTTCGGCACGCGCCATCTCGGCAGCCTGTTCGGCATCTGCTTTCTGAGCCATCAGATCGGCTCGTTTCTCGGCGCATGGCTCGGCGGCCTCGTCTTCGATCTGACCGGCTCGTACTCGCTGCTGTGGGAAGCGACCGTTGTCGCCGGCGTGCTGGCCGCGATGCTGCACTTCCCGATCGACGATACAGCGGCGAGCGCGCCCGCGCCGCGCGCCGGCCCTGCGCGCGCCTGAGGCGAACCTCGCTGCGAGCCGCTGCCGCTACGGATACCGAAGCAATCTCAGCCGAGGCTATTTCTTCGGCGTGTCCGCGGCGGCTTTCGGCACGCGCCCCATCAGATAGAACTCGTCGTTCGGACGCATCGAGATCACGTTGGCCATGCGGTTCGACAGGCCGAAAAACGCGGTAATCGCCGCGATGTCCCAGATGTCTTCGTCGGTCAAGCCGTGCCCGCGCAGCGTCCGGAAATCGTCCTCGCCGACCGTGCCGGATGTGCGGCACACCTTGAGCGCGAAATCGAGCATCGCCTTCTGACGCTCGGTGATGTCGGCCTTGCGATGATTGACGGCGACCTGGTCCGCGAGCAACGGCGCCTTTTCGTAGATGCGCAAAATCGCGCCGTGCGCGACGACGCAGTACAGACAATCGTTGAGCGCGCTCGTCGCGACCACGATCATCTCGCGCTCGCCTTTCGTGAGACCGCCTTCCTTCAGCATCAACGCATCGTGATAAGCAAAGAACGCGCGGAATTCGTCGGGGCGATGCGCGAGCGTCAGAAACACGTTCGGCACGAAACCGGCTTTCTCCTGCACCTCGAGAATGCGGGTACGGATATCGTCAGGCCACTCGCCGGGCTCGGGCACCGGGTAGCGGCTGATGGGCTGAAGCGTTGCCATACGCTGTCTCCGTGATGTCCTTCAGGGTGTGGAGATCATTGTAGCAACGCCCTGGCGACGCCATTCGCGCCGAACAAGGTCCGATATCGCCGCGCGCAATCAGGCGGCCGAACATGAACGCGCAGTGCCGTACGATCCGTTGGGGGATGGGTGATGCGGTGCAATGTCGCATCGCTTGTCCCGCACGGTTCGGCTTTCTGATGCCCCATCAAGACAGCCCACCCCAGCCCACCCCTCCCCGCCGCCGCAAAAACCCCGCCGCGCCGATGTGCTTTCACAACGCCGACCCGCTACCTGTGCTTAAATCCGTCTTTCGCGCCGACGCGCGCGCCTGCTTCCGCGAGGCCGCCAGCGTCGCCCGTGCCATGCACCGGCCGGGCGCGGGCGAATTCCCTCTTTTGCTTGCCTTATCAGGAGCGCGGTTGTGTGGCATTTTCCGGTTGCTATTCCAGCCTCTCTCGGCGTGTGGGCCGTGTTCATGAGCGTGCTCGTCACGCAGCTCGGCATGCCGATTCCGGCCGCGCCGATGCTGATTCTCGGCGGAACCATGGCAGCCATGGGACAGACCTCGTACGCCGCCGTGGTGTGCGCGGCGGTCGGCGCTACGCTGCTGGCCGACTCGCTATGGTTTTTCGCCGGACGCGCGTACGGCCGCCGCTTGCTGAACTACCTCGTGCGCTTCTCGCTGTCGCTGGACACGACCCTGCGCGCCACGCGCAACACCTATGAGCGCTATGGCGCGCCGATTCTCGTGGTCGCGAAGTTTCTGCCGGGCGTCGGGCTGATTTCCGCGCCGCTGCTCGGCACGACCGCAATCGGGGTCGGCGTGTTCCTGTGGTGGGACCTGATCGGCGCCACGCTGTGGGCCAGCGCATGGGTCATCGGCGGCGGCGCGCTGCACGATCAGATCGTGCAATTGATGCTGCTCGTGCGGCGCAACGGCGGCACGATCGTCGATACGTTCGCGGTGATCTTCGCGGTAGCTCTGCTCTATCGCTGGTTGCGCCGTTTGCAGTTTCGCCGCTGGCTCGCGCATACGCGCATTTCGCCCGACCAGCTCGACGAGATGATGAAGTCGAACGAGCCGCCGCTGATTCTCGATGCGCGTCCACACACCGTGCGCGAAAAAGAATCGCACCGGATTGCCGGCGCGCGGCCGCTCGACCTCGATTCACCCGATCCGATTCATCCGGACTTTCTGAAGCGGCCGATCGTCGTCTATTGCGTGTGTCCCAACGAGGCGACGGCCAAGCGCATCGTCAAGCAACTGCATCGCAAGAACATTCATCATGTGCGCGCGCTGAAGGGCGGCCTCGATGCATGGGAAAAGCGCGGCTATCCGGTCGAGCCGTTGCCGCCCGACTTCAATACGGCCATGGCGCATATGCTCGAAGACAAGGGCAACGAGGGCGAATATACGGTGCGCGCGCGACTCGCGGAATAGCTATTGACAACCCATCACACCACTCCTGTCATCGAGCGTCACCCACGACATAACGCGCGCGCTCACGATTCCGGCTGAGCACCGCTCAGGAGGACTCGGCGCTCTCTGCATGGCGCGCCGCACACCACCGCCACGCAGACCTCGGTGCGGCGACCGGCTCCACGACATCGCGCCACCAGCGTTCGCCGCGATGCACCGCGTTCAGATCGAGCCGCTCGCCCATGCGTGGGGTCGATAGCGCAACCCCGCGCGCCAGCGCCAGTCCTGTCACTCTTTCGAACGGCTCCTGCCAGCGATGCATCGCGAGGTCGAAGGTGCCGTTGTGAATCGGCACGAGCCAGCGGCCGCGCAGATCGATATGCGCCTGCACGGTTTCTTCGGGCTGCATATGAACGTACGGCCACATCGGATCGTAAGCGCCGGTTTCGACCAACGTGACGTCGAACGGTCCGAGACGCTCGCCGATCATGCTGAAACCGTCGAAGTAACCGGTGTCGCCGCTGAAGAACACGCGCAGATCGTCATCGACGATCACCCATGAAGCCCATAACGTGCTGTTGCCGTCGAACAGGCTGCGCCCGGAAAAGTGCTGGGCCGGCGTCGCGGTGAACTCGATGCCGTCGACCCGCGTACCCTGCCACCAGTCGAACTGCTGCACCCTGTCCGCGTCGATGCCCCATTCGATCAACCGGTCGCCGACGCCGAGCGGCGTCAGAAACACCCCGGTGCGCTGCGCCAGCGCGAGGACCGTTTCGCGGTCGAGATGGTCGTAGTGGTCGTGCGAGAGGATCACGCCGCGCAGCGGCGGCAAATCGTCGAGGGCGATCGGCGGCGCATGAAAGCGCTTCGGACCGAGCCTGCGAAACGGCGAGGCTCGCTCGGCGAACACCGGATCGGTCAGCCAGAACTGGCCGCGCAACTTCAGCAGCAGTGTCGAATGACCGAGCCGGTAGAGGCTGCGGTCGGGCGCCGCGTCGAGTTGCGCGCGCGTCAGCGTTTCGACGGGCAATACCGCTGCCGGCACGGTGCCGCGCGGCTTGTTGAACAGCACCGTCCACGCGAGCCCGAGCGTCTTGCGCACGCTTTCCGCGGGACGCGGCCTGACGTTGCGAAAGCGCTCGCCGTCATGCTGCGGCGAGTGGCCGAACGTCGCGCGGCTATGTTGCGCGGCACTCACGCCGAGCATACGGCCGACCAAAGCGGGAAGCGACATGATGAGTTGACCTTCAAAAAATGTACACTCGGCAGTGTAGTTTATTTTCGAGAAAAGTAAACTGGCCAGTGTAAAATCTTTCCATGGAATCGACTGCCCCACCCCAACGTCTGACGGACCGCAAGCGTGTCGCGATCGTCGGCGCCGCGATCGAGGAATTCCTCGCGGCCGGCTACGACGCGACCAGCATGGACCGTATCGCCGCCCGCGCGAACGTCTCGAAGCGTACGGTCTATAACCATTTTCCGAGCAAGGAGGCACTGTTCGCGGCGATTCTTCATCAGCTATGGGATGCGAGCCAGGGCGGCGATGCGCCCGCCTATCGGGCCGACAAGCCATTGCGCGGGCAGTTGCTCGATCTGTTGCAGCGCAAGCTGCGGCTGCTCAACGACGAGTCCTTCCTGTCGCTGGCACGGGTGGCGATCGCGGCGGGCATCCATTCGCCGGAGCGCGCCCGCGACATGGTCGCTCGCATGGGAGAGCGCGAGGAAGACCTGACGGCCTGGGTCCGCGCGGCGGCCGCCGACGGTCGCCTCAAGACCGGCGATCCCCTCTTCGCGGCGCTGCAGTTGCAGGTGCTCGTCAAGGGTTTTGCGTTCTGGCCGCAGGTGACGATGGGGCAAGTGCCGCTCGATGCCAAAGAGCAGAAGCGCATCGCGGAAGCAACGGCGGATATGTTCCTCGCGCGGTATGCGTGAGCCGGTTCGTCAGGCTCACGCGCAACGCCCGTGTCTCATGATGTGCCTCACGCGGCCATCGCGTGCAAGCCGCTCGCCGGCCTGTCGATTTTCAGGCGTATCGTTCGTCGTATCTGCGTACCAATCGTGTCCGTAGACCTGGAGAACATCATGCGCAAGCTCACCGTTTCCACGTTCATCAGTCTGGATGGCGTCACCCAATCCCCCGGGCGCCGGCGGAAGACACCAGCGGCGGATTCCGTCTCGGCGGCTGGATGGTTCCCTATGCTGACGAAGCCATCGGCCAGAACCTGTGGGACATGCTCTCGCAGCCGTTCGAGCTGCTGCTCGGGCGCAACACCTACGACATCTTCGCCGGATACTGGCCGCACGTGCCGGCGGATTCGAACAGCCGCGCCATTGCCGACCTGTTCAATAGCGTCCCCAAGCACGTGGCCACGCATCGCGCCGATACGCTCGGCTGGCAAAACAGTCACGCGTTGCAGGGCGATCTCGCCGATGCGATACGCGCGCTTCTGCGCGAAGACGGTGCCAATCTATTGACGTTCGGCAGCGGCGAGATGGTGCGCCAGTTGCTCGCGGCGGGCCTCGTGGATGAACTTCGCCTGCAGGTGTTCCCCGTCATGCTGGGACGCGGCAAGCGCCTGTTCGGCGACGACGCGTCCGCCTCCGCCTTCACGCTCGCGCACTCGGTCAGCACGCCGGGCGGCGTGTTGATTACGCGCTACCTGCGCGACGGCGAGGTGCGCACGGGCGAGTTCGAATAAGCCGCCCGACCTCAAGTGCGTCGCCCGGCGCGCTCAATCGTCCGCCAGAAAATCCGGATGACTCGTGCGAATCTGGTCGATCTGGTTCAGCGTGCCCGATAGATGCTTGCGCAGCGCGGCCTGCGCGGCCGGCACATCACCCTGGTCGATCGCATCGACAATTTCCGTGTGATCGCGCACCACCGCCGCCGTCTTGCCCGCCACCGGCAGATGCAGACGACGCAGCCGGTCGATATGGCCGCTGCGCCGGCGCACGAGGTCCCACAGTTGCGGCACACCCGCCGCCTCGTACATCTGGCGATGAAACGCCTGATCGAACAGCGCGAAATGCTCGTAGTCCTTCAGATCGAGCAGTTCCGTCTGCTTCGCGATGGTGGCGCGCAACTGGGCGATCAGCCCCGCATCGCGTTGCTCCGCGAGCGTGCGCACGACTTCGAGCTCGATCGAGCGGCGCAGGAAATGCGCCTGCAAGGCCGAGGTCACGTCGATCTGGCTCACGACGGTCGCGTGCTGCGGAAAGATGTCGACGAGCCCTTCTTCGCCGAGCTTCATCAGCGCGTCGCGCACCGGCGTCTGGCTCAGACCGTAGCGGTTCGCGAGCTCGGTGCGCGAGAGCACCGTGCCGGGCGTCAGTTCGAGGGAAAGGATCATGTCGCGCAGTCGTTCGAACACTTGAGGCGCGGCGTGGCGGGACCGGTCGAGCCGGGTCACCCCTGACGAAATAGCGTGGTTTTTCATGACGGAAACTGAAGCGCTGAAACGTGGACGCAAACGCAACCGGCTGCGGCCGCGCACTGAAACATTAGAACTATAGCCGACGCGAGCCCCTTCCAGCGGGCTTCCCGGCCGCCTCGCACCGAACGGGGACTGGGTAGTTTCCCTACTGACGCACTAATATATTAGTGCTTTACTATGCCGCCATCGACCTTTTAACCTTTCATCGCCCATTTCCGACCATGACTCGCGACATCACGATCACGCAGGTTCGCATTACGCCGATAGCCTTCCGCGACGGCCCGCTGCTCAACGCCGCCGGCATTCACGAACCTTGGGCGCTGCGCGCCATCCTCGAACTGGAGACGAGCGACGGCCGCGTCGGTATCTCCGAGACTTATGGCGACGAACCCATGCTGCGCGTGCTCGACCAGGCGAAGTCGCTCGTGGTCGGCCTCTCGCCGTTCGACCTCAATCGCATGGAAGAACGTGTGCGCGGCACGATCAAGGCGAGCCCCGGCGCGGTCGAATTCGAACTCGCGCCCGGCTCGCATTCGGCCAAGAACGCGCCGAAAGTCATCAGCGCCCTCGAAGTCGCGATGCTCGACCTGCAAGGGCAGATCGTCGGCGCGCCGATCGTCGACCTGCTCGGCGGCAAGGTGCGCGACGCGGTGCCCTACAGCGCCTACCTGTTCTTCAAGTACGCCGAACACATCGAGAAGCCCTATGCGCCCGACGCCTGGGGCGAAGGCCTGAGTCCTGAACAGATCGTCGCGCAGGCGCGCCGCATGATCGATCTCTACGGATTCCAAAGCATCAAGCTGAAGGGCGGCGTGTTCGAACCCGCGCATGAAATCTCCTGCATGAAAGCGCTCGCGAAGGCGTTCCCCGGTATGCCGCTGCGGCTCGACCCGAACGCGAACTGGACGCTCAAGACGAGCATCGAGGCCGCGCCCGAGCTCGACGAGATTCTCGAATACTACGAAGACCCGTGCCCGGGACTCGCGGGCATGGCCGAGCTGCAAAAGCATACGAAGCTGCCGCTCGCGACCAACATGGTGATCACGACCATGGACGATTTCCGCCGCGGCTGCGAAATGGGTTCGATCAAGGTATTGCTGTCGGATCACCACTACTGGGGCGGCCTGCGCGCGACGCAGACGCTCGCGCGCATGTGCAGGCTGTGGGACCTCGGCATGTCGATGCACTCGAACTCGCACCTCGGCATCAGCCTCATGGCGATGACGCACGTCGCGGCCAGCATCCCGAACCTGACCTACGCGTGCGACACGCACTATCCGTGGCAGGAAGAAGAAGTCATCCAGGGCGGCCGCGTGCAATTCGACGACGGCTCGGTCCGCGTGCCGACGACGCCGGGCCTCGGCGTCGAACTCGATCGCGCACGGCTCGCCGAACTGCACGCGCAGTACCTGTCGTGCGGCGTGCGCAATCGCGACGACCTCGCGCAGATGCGCAAGTACGACCCGGGCTTCAGCGGCAAGAACCCGCGCTTTTGATCCGTACTACCGATCCGTACTGCCGATCCACAACACACCGACCCGGCACGCCACACGCACTGCCACCGAAGGAGACAGGCTCATGAGTAGAACCATCCCGGACGCGCCGCGCCACGACCCGGCCGGCGTGCTGGCGAGCGCGGTACACAAGATCAAGTGGCGCGTGCTGCCGCTCTTCGTGGTGATGTTCATCGTCAACTATATCGACCGCGTGAACATCGGCTTCGTGCGCCAGCATCTGAGCGCCGATCTCGGCATCGGCGCGGCGGCGTATGGTCTCGGCGCGGGGCTCTTCTTCGTCAGCTATGCGATCTTCGAAGTGCCGTCGAACATGCTGCTGCAGCGCTTCGGCGCAAAGCTATGGCTGGCGCGCATCATGCTCACGTGGGGGCTCGCCGCGGCCGGCATGGCCTTCGTGCGCGGCGAGATGTCGTTTTACGTGATGCGTCTCGTGCTCGGCGCGGCCGAAGCCGGCTTCTTTCCCGGCGTCATCTACTACTTTACGCAATGGCTGCCGGGCAAGGAGCGCGGCAAGGCGATGGCGATCTTCCTGAGCGGCTCGGCGCTCGCCTCGGTGCTGTCCGGGCCGATCTCGGGCGGGCTCATGCTGATCAATGGCGCGGGGCTGCGCGGCTGGCAATGGATGTTCCTGATCGAAGGCATGTTCTCGGTCGTGCTGGCCGGCTTCATCTGGCTATGGCTCGACTCGAAGCCGCGCGACGCCGCCTGGCTCACGCGCGCCGAGCAGGATGCGGTGATCGGCGACATCGAGGAAGAGCAGCGGCAACGCGAAGCGGTGCATGCGGTCAAGCCGTCGCTGTGGAGTCTGCTGCGCGATCCGCAGATCCTGATCTTCTGCGTCATCTATTTCGCGGTGTCGCTGACGATCTACGGCGCGACCTTCTGGCTGCCGAGCATCATTCGCAAGATGGGGCACTTCAACGACTTGCAGGTCGGGCTGTTCAATTCGATTCCGTGGCTGATCTCGATCGCGGCGATGTACTTCTTCGCGATGCTCGCGGCACGCTTCAAGTTCCAGCAAGCCTGGGTCGCGTGCGTGCTGCTGATCGCCGCACTCGGCATGTACGCGGCCGGCCAGGGCGGCCCGCTGTTCTCGTTTATCGCGATCTGCTTTGCGGCAATCGGTTTCAAGGCCGCGTCGTCGCTCTTCTGGCCGATTCCGCAAGGCTATCTCGACGCGCGGATTTCCGCGGCGGTGCTCGCGCTGATCAATTCGATCGGCAACCTGGGCGGCTTCGTCGCGCCGGCCGCCTTCGGCTTTCTCGAACAGAAGACCGGCTCGATCGAAGGCGGCATGACCGGACTCGCGGTGATGTCGGTCGTGGCCGCCGGGGTCGTGTTCTTTTCCCGCATGGCGCCTCGCGAGGGCGTGCCGGCTTCCGCGCATTAGGGGGTGTAGGGAGAGCTCGCGCCAGGCGAGCCGCAATCGGGTCGAGACAAATGGACTATCTGAACGCGGCGGCTTCTCGCGACGACAGGCAATCCGCTTCGTTCATCCAACCCAACACAACTACCGACGCACCTACCTACGCACCTTCGCCTCGCTCCACTCCGGCTCGCGCGCGGCCTTCACGAAGGCCGTCAGATAGTCGATCTCGTCGTCGGCCTCGCGGGTACCGAGAAAAATCTGTTTGGCGATGCCCTTCCTGCCGAGTTGCAGCGGCGTGATCGGCATCCAGCCCGCGTACTCTTCCGCGAGCCAGCGCGGCAGCGCCGCGACGCCCCGGCCGCTCGCGACCATCTGCAGCATGATGTCCGTCGTCTCGATCACCTTGTGGCGCCTCGGCACGACGTTGGCCGGCGTCAGAAACTGCGTGTAAATGTCGAGCCGGTCGGTCTCGACGGGATAGGTAATCAGCACTTCGCTCGCGAGCTGTTCGGGCGTGACGTACGCTTCGTCCGCCAGCGCATGTCCGTCGGCGACGACCAGCACCTGCTCGTAGTCGAATACCGGCTGGAAGCGCAACCCGGGCCGCTTCAGCGGATCGGGCGTAACGAGCACGTCGATTTCGTAGCCGATCAGCGCGCCAATGCCGCCGAACTGGAAACGTTGCTTCACGTCGACATCGACGTCGGGCCAGCGCGCGAGATACGGCGACACCACCTTGAGCAGCCACTGATAGCACGGGTGGCATTCCATGCCGATACGCAGCGTGCCGCGCTCGCCTTGCGCGTACTGCTTCATGCGTTCCTCGGCCAGCTCGAACTGCGGCAGCATGCGATTGGCGAGCCCGAGCAGGTACTGCCCGGCCTGCGTGAGCCGCATCGAACGGCCCTCGCGCGTCCATACCGGCGTGCCTAGCTGCTGCTCCAGCTTCTTCACCGCGTGGCTCAGGGCCGACTGCGTGAGATTGAGCGTATTCGCGGCGGCGGTGAGCGACCCCAGACGCTCCACCTCGCGCACGACCATCAGGTGACTGCGCTCCAGCATGCCTCACTCCATGAACAAAATCGATCCTTGTATGAAATAAATCCATTTTTATTCATACACGGAAAATTCTATCATCGCTGCCAGTTACTTCTCCTTTGAACGGCACACGCAACATGGTCACTACGCACAACCTCGGTTTTCCGCGCATCGGCGCGCAACGCGAACTGAAATTCGCCCTCGAAAAATACTGGAAAAACGAATCGTCGCGCGACGAACTGAAAGCCGTGGGCGCGCAGCTTCGCGAGCGTCACTGGCAAGACCAGGCGCGTCTGGATTTCGTGCCCGTCGGCGATTTCGCGTTTTACGACCAGGTGCTCGACATGAGTTTCACGCTCGGCAACCTGCCCGAACGCGTGCGCGGTTTCCACGGCGACACGCTCGACAACTACTTCCGCGTCGCGCGCGGCCGCTCGGCGCAAAGCGCCGAAGATCACGGCGGATGCTGTGGCGGCGTGGCCGCCGGTGAAATGACGAAGTGGTTCGATACGAACTATCACTACATCGTCCCCGAGTTCGATGCGAACACGCAGTTCTCGCTCGACCCGTCGCGTCTGCTCGAACAGCTCAACCAGGCCCGCGCGCTCGGCGTGAATGCGAAGCCCGTGATCGTCGGTCCGGTCACCTATCTGTGGCTCGGCAAGGCGAAGGACGACTCCGACAAGCTCGCGCTGCTGCCGCGCCTCTTGCCCGTCTACGCCGCCCTGCTCGACTACTTCACGGCACAGGGCATCGAGTGGGTGCAGATCGACGAGCCGGTGCTCGTGACGGAACTCGACGCGACGTGGCGCCAGGCGTTCCGTACGGCGTACGAAGCGTTGTCGGAGCGCCGCGTCAAACTGCTGCTCGCCACCTACTTCGGCCAGTTGCAGGACAACCTCGAACTCGCCTGCAAGCTGCCCGTCGACGGCCTGCATATCGATGCGATCAACGCGCGCGATGAAATCGTCAAGGCCGTGGCGCAATTGCCCGCGACCTCGGTCGTCTCGGTCGGCGCAATCAATGGCCGCAACATCTGGAAGACCGATTTGAGCGCCGCGCTGGAATGGCTCGAACCGCTGCATCGCACGCTCGGCGAGCGGCTGTGGATCGCACCGTCGTGCTCGTTGCTGCACACCCCGGTCGATCTGAACAGCGAGCAGAAGCTCGACGCCGAAATCAGATCGTGGCTCGCGTTCGCGCTGCAAAAGCTCGACGAACTGAGCGTGCTGGCCGGTGCGCTGAACCACGGCCGCGCCTCGGTCGCCGATGCGCTCGCCGCCAACGCGAAGGCCATCGAGAGCCGCCGCACCTCGCCGCGCGTACACAACCCCGCCGTCAAGGCCGCCATCGCGCGCATCGATGCGTCGCTCGGCAAGCGCGCGAGCGCCTATCCGCAACGCGCGCAAAAGCAGTCCGCGATTCTCAACCTGCCCGCCTTCCCGACCACGACGATCGGCTCGTTCCCGCAGACCAGCGAAATCCGTCACGCACGCAGCCAGTTCAAGGCGGGCGCACTCGATCAGGCCGGCTACAAGGCCGCGATGGAGCGGGAAATCACGCGTGCCGTGAAGGAGCAGGAAGCGCTCGGTCTCGACGTGCTCGTGCACGGCGAAGCGGAACGCAACGACATGGTCGAATACTTCGGCGAGCAGCTGGACGGCTATGCGTTCAGCCAGTTCGGCTGGGTGCAGTCGTACGGTTCGCGCTGCGTGAAGCCGCCGATCCTGTTCGGCGACATCAGCCGCCCGAAGGCGATGACCGTCGAGTGGATCCGCTACGCGCAGTCGCAAACGACGAAGCCGATGAAGGGCATGCTGACCGGCCCCGTGACGATCCTGAACTGGTCGTTCGTGCGCGACGACCAGCCGCGTTCGGTGTCGTGCCATCAGCTTGCGCTGGCGATCCGCGAAGAAGTGCTGGACCTCGAAAAGGCCGGCGTGCGCGTGATCCAGATCGACGAAGCGGCGCTGCGCGAAGGGCTGCCGCTGCGTCGCGCGCAATGGAGCGAGTACCTGCAATGGGCCGTGGAATCGTTCCGCATCACCGCGAACGGCGTGCGGGACGAAACGCAGATCCATACGCATATGTGCTATTCGGAGTTCAACGACATCATCGCGTCGATCGCCGAGATGGATGCGGACGTCATCACGATCGAAACCTCGCGCTCCGACATGGAACTGCTCGATGCCTTCGACGACTTCAGGTATCCGAATGAGATCGGCCCGGGCGTGTACGACATTCACTCGCCGAACATTCCGAGCGAGGAGCATATCGTGAACCTGATGAAGAAGGCCGCCGAGCGCATTCCGGCCGGGCGCCTGTGGGTCAATCCGGACTGTGGCCTGAAAACGCGCGCGTGGGCCGAAGTGATTCCCGCGCTGACCAACATGGTGGCGGCCGCGAAAACGCTGCGCCAGCCGGCCTGAGCGTAGTGGCCCGCGCCGCGTGAAGTGAGCGCGGCGCGGATTCGCTCGATGTCGTTCGCCACTGCACGAAACTCGCCTGCCACGGAAATTTCGTTTAGCGGGCCGCGATACGGAACACCCGGGCAGTTCGGTTAGCGCTCGGTCACCGGCCTGCCGGCAGCGTCACGCAGAAAGATCGACAACGCAACCGCATCGAGCGCAATCGACGGCCTCGCCGCGTTTCACTTTGCCGAGGCTTTCCGGCGCGGCGCGGGCTTCGACGCATGCGGCCCGACCGCCGGCGACAAACCGCCCGTCAGCAGTTGCAGCGCCGGCCGTCTGCGCGTGGAGCTTTCCGCATGCGGTGTCGGCATCGCCTCGGACTTCGGCGTCGCGCTGAGCCAGAAGGCGAGTTCGGCCGACTTCACCGTGTTGTCGGCGGCGAAATAGGCGTCCTGCCACGTGTCGTCCGAGGCGAGGAAATGCCACGCTTTTTCCTTGCGCTTTTCGAGCCAGTAGCGCCACGCGTAATGATCGTAGACGTCGAGGCAATGCGCGGCATAAGCCTCGGCCGCGGCGCGGTGTCCCTTGATGATGTTCAGGTTCTCGTCGTTGTTGTACGAGGCCTTGTAACCATCGTTGTGACTGCCCGTTGCGACGATGCAGTTATCCGTGAACGGATCGATGACGACGATCTTGTCATGCACGACCGCATTGCCCGCCTTGTTCAACTCCTGCTTCCATTGCGAGAACGCATCGCCCTTGGTCACGCCCGCCGTATGAATCACGCGGAAATCCTCGGGCAGCGGCGAGTCGCCTTTTTTAGGTGCTTTCACGGGCACCTGGCCATCGTGAAGCGCCGCATAGAATTCGCCGGCCGCGTTCGCCGCCGTGACGGCGCCGCGCACGAACAGCGTGGGGCGCGCCTTTTGCGCGGCCGCGATCGCATCGACGATGCTCGGATAACCGGGCTCGAACACGAGAAAAATAATCGACTGCCGTGCCTTGCCGATCAGATCGAACAGTTCCTGCAGATCGGGCGGACACGCTTCATCGGCCGGCGGTTTGCTCGCTCTCGCCTTCGGCGTGTTCGGCGAGAACCAGATGTCGAGGGTGCCGCTGCCGTCTTCGAGATCGATCGTGACGGGGCCGCTCGCATCGGCGGAACGCAGGGGCTTGGCCTGCGGCCCGGTTACCTTGGGACCCGGCCCCAGGGTGTCTTTCTTCAGGCGCGTCCAGTAGCCGCTATAAGCATTCGCCACCGCCGGCGAGCGCGCGATGATCGTGTTGTTGGTCTGCGCGCACAGGCCATGCGCGGTCACGTTGGTCGAGCCGAACAGAGCGGCCGTCGGTTTGCCGTCTTGCAGCAGCACCTGAAACTTGTTGTGACCGATATGATTGCTCGCCATGAAGCGGTCGGTCACCTTGACGCCCGCCGCTTTCATGTCGGCGCGCTCGGCCGAATAGACGTCGTTGGTTTTCTGACCGTTCGCGTCCTTGCCCGGCATGTTCGAGAGAATCAGATTCAACGAGCGCTGCAAGGGCTTCAGACACGTAATCACTTCGGGATCGTCGAGCTCGTAGAACGCGCACTGCAAGGTGCCGCCCGTTTGCGCGGCTTCTTTCGGCAGCGTGGTCAGCGCCTCGATCATCTCGCCGGCCAGATCGTTGCGAAGCGGATCGCCGATCGTGTAGATATGCTTCTGCAGCTTGTCGACGAGCTTGCCGCCGCCCGGCGTCGCTTCGAGCACGCTCGCGGTGGATTGCGTCGCGAGAATGCCGCGATTGAAATAGACCGACAGCGCGCCGTAGTCGGCCGTCAGCTGAATCTGATTCGACAGCAGCGGACCATAGGGCAACGGTTTCAGATTGCCGGGCGTGCCGCCCATCGGCACGATCCGGTAGCGGTAGGTGCGGCCGCGAATCGCGGTGACGTCCTTCCAGAAGAACTTCTGCACCGGGTCCACGAACGTGGTGCGCCCCGCGCCGGCCGTCTGCCCCTTGAACGTCGCCATCGCGGGAAGCGGCGTTTCCGTTCCGGTCTGTACGTCGATGCGGGAAATGGCGAAGCCGAGACAGTCCTTCAGCTTGCCGCCCAGGGTCCATGCAATGACCGCAATATCGTTGTTCGAAAAGGCAATCGCTTTCACCCACCCTCCGTGCTATTCGACTGGCATCTCTCGGTTCGGATAACGTCATGGAATCCGGATAAAAGCACCGGCGTGCGCGTTTCATCGCACCCTTGCGCGCGCCCTTCTCCACTTACGCTCCCGCGATCACGAAGGCCTCATCTAGCCTCGATAAACGTTGCAGGCGTGTGACACCGGATGCGCTTGTTTATCGTTCGGCGTCGCCTTATGCTTGCCGCTCAACTTCAGCAAGGTTCTTCAGCCATGAACGAATACTGCATGTTCAAAGGAACGCTGCTGCGCGCGGCGCCTTTCAAGGACACCTATGTCGGGAGTCCGCACTATGTGATTACCGTGTCGGGCAACGACGACAATCCATTCAATCTCGTCGTGAATTCGGCCTCGACCGACCCTGCCCCCAATGGCAGCGACGACGTGTATTTCTATGCCGACCTGAACTTCGACGACCCGCTGACCGCGAAATTGCAGGGGCTCGATCCGGGTCTGTACACGAGCGGTTTTCCGCGGCTCGACTACTGGCAGGACAGCAGCCTGCTCGACATCCATCGGATGCGGCCGGTTCCTTACGAAGATGAAGACGGCAATCGCTCCGATGTCAACGACATCATCAACGAGGTTCTAAGCATCGACGAGAGTCAGACGCCGGAAAGCCTTCCGTACGACAACGGCAGCGGGCAATTGCACAACCGCGATTTCTGGACGCCGACCACGGCGGGCATCGTGGTCTACGGGTTCGGCTTCCTGTTCCTGCCGAAGAAAGACGGTCTGCACGAAACCCACATGAATCAAGGCAATCCGCCCGGCAAGCACTACAAGGAGAATGGCGCGTTCCAGGACGGCGCGGTCATCATTCAGCGCGCCGATGGCTTTGCCGCGCTGTTCACCGCGTTCCAGACGCAGCGTTTGCCAACCAATGCGGACGGCAATCCGACGCCGAACTCGCGCCCGTTGCCGGAGTTTATTCAGGGGAGCTGAGTGGCCTGATTAAACGTGCAGGCTGAGCGCGCAGCTTGAATGCACAAGTGCGCGCTCAGCGATTTTTCGCGCTCGTCCCGTTCAGAACGGATAGTGACGCGGCGCCGTTTGCAGCGTGACCCAGCGCAGGTCGGTGAATTCGGCGATGCCCGCCTTGCCGCCGAAGTGGCCGAAGCCGCTTGCCTTCACGCCGCCGAACGGCATCTGCGCTTCGTCGTGCACGGTCGGGCCATTCACATGACAGATGCCCGACTCGATGCGCTTCGCCACATTGAGCGCGCGCGCCGTGTCGCGGCTGAACACCGCCGCCGAGAGCCCGTATTCGTTGTCGTTCGCGCAGGCGATGGCGGCCGCTTCGCCGTCCACGCGCACGATCGCCTTGACGGGGCCGAACGATTCGTCGCGATAGATGCGCATGGCCGGCGTCACATGGTCGAGCAGCGTGGCGGGCATCAGTGTGGTCTCGCTCCTGCCGCCGCACACGAGCGTCGCGCCTTTAGCGAGCGCATCGTCGATCAGCGCGTTGCAGCGCTCGACGGTGCTCATATCGACCACCGAGCCGAGCACGACCGGGCCCTTGCGCGGATCGCCGAGCGGCAAGGCGCACGCACGCGCGGCGAGCTGAGCGACGAACGCATCGGCAATGCGGGTGTCGACGATGATGCGCTCGGTCGACATGCAGATCTGCCCGGAATTCGCGAATGCGCCGAACACGGCCGCATCGACCGCCGCGCCGAGGTCCGCATCGTCGAGCACGACAAGCGGCGCCTTGCCGCCGAGTTCAAGCACGGACGGCTTCAGATGACGCGCGCAGGTTTCGGCGACGATGCGCCCCACGCGTGTCGAGCCCGTGAAATTCACGCGGCGCACGCGCGGATGCTCGATCATCGCCTCGACGATGCGCGCGGCGTCGGCCGGTGCGTTGGTCACGAAGTTCACGGTACCGCGCGGCAACCCCGCTTCCTGCATCGCCTCGATGATGAGCCCGTGCGTCGCGGGGCAAATCTCCGAGCCCTTCAGCACGACCGTGTTGCCGCAGGCGAGCGGCAAGGCGATCGCGCGGACCGCGAGAATCACCGGCGCATTCCACGGCGCGATGCCGAGCACGACGCCGGCCGGCTGGCGCACGCCCATCGCGAGACTGCCGGGCACGTCGGACGGAATCAGTTCGCCGGCGATCTGCGTCGTGAGCGCGGCCGCCTCGATCAGCCCCGCCGCCGCGAGGTGCACGTTGAAGCCGGCCCAGATGCCCGAGGCGCCGGTTTCGGCGGCCATCGCGGCGGCGAACGCGTCGGCCTTCGCTTCTAGCGCGTGCGCGGCCTTCGTCAGCAGCGCGCGGCGCTCGCCCGGCCCCAGCGCGGACCACACCGGAAAGGCGGCCGCGGCGGCATCGACGGCGGCCACCGCGTCTTCGACGGTCGCGGCCGGCGCGCGCGTCGCGACTTCGCCGTCGAGCGGGTTGCGGCGCTCGAAGATCGCACCGTTACGCGCCTGCACCTGTTCACCGCCGATCAGCATCGCTACGTTTTTCATCGCTTGTCTCTCTGTCTTTTGAATGGGAATTACATGTGATGTGACGCTCAGGTAACGCTCAGGCCGCGATCAGGCGACGCTCACTTCGACGAGCGTCGGGCCGCTTTTCACCTCATGCGTCGAGAGCGCCTTGCGCAACACGCCGGCGAGTTGCGCCGCCTCGCCGACGTGTTCTCCAGGGCAGCCCATGCCCGCCGCGATCGTCACGAAGTCGAGCCCCGGCAGATCGGTGCCCTGCACCGGCTCGTGCGGCGCGAAACCGAATACGGGTGCGAAGTCCTGCAACGCGGCATAGCGCGCATTGCTCAGGATTACGAATGTAATCGGCAGGCGCAGCTGCACCGCGCTCCAGATCGCCTGGATCGAGTACATGCTCGAACCGTCGCCGATCAGCGCGATCACGCGCTCGCCGGGCCGCGCGAGCGCCACGCCGACTGCCGCGGGCATGCTGTAGCCGAGGCCGCCGCTGTCCATCGTCATGAAAGTGCCGGGACGCACGATCGGCAGAGAG
>NZ_JAAGPQ010000108.1:0-24113 GCF_017104985.1 Paraburkholderia sp. Ac-20342
CTGAACAGAAGGAGCTCTTCCAGACACTGAACCTGCCAACCCCGACCGCCGACGCCTTGTAGGGACAAAAACGCTACCCCTGATGTAGCGAAATCAAAGACTTACGCAAGAATCTGTCGAACTCGGGTGGCCCGCCGAAGGGCTGCTCGCGCCGCTCGCGGAGTTGTGTCCGTGGGCTGTGTTGATCGTCGCGCCGACGCTGTTGCAGCAGGTCGTCGACGGTGTCGAGCCGCGCATGCTGCGCTCGGCGATGGCGCAGGCCAAGCCTTGCCGGTATCTCGAGACCGCGGACGAGATAGCCGCCGCGCTTGAATCGATCCCGCTGCCGGTGCTCGGTCAGGCCCTCGAGATGCTGATGGCCGATCGCGCGGAGCCGCAGCGCACGCTCGAGCGGATGTACGCCGCCTGGATCGCGGGCGACCTCGGGGCGGTGGAGCGGATCGCCGTCGAATCGCCGATGTTCAATCTGCCCGGCATCCGTCACGCGATACTCGACGTGCGCAATCGCGCATGGGCCGCGCGTCTGCACGAGCACGCCAATGCGCGCGAGCGCACGCTCGTGGTCGTCGGCGCGCTGCATCTGTGCGGTCCGGGCAATCTGCTCGAATGTCTCGCGCGGCCGGTCGAAGCGGTACGCGAGGCGGATGCACAGGAACGCGGGGACGCCGTCTGACGCGCGACTTGCAGCCAGCTTCCGCTGCGCGATCGGCTACATCGGCCGGAACGTCGGGACTTCGTTCAATTCCATGCCGAACAGCACCGCTATACACTAGTCGCTACCGACTTCGATCATCACGCCGCCAGCCGGGAACATTCCATGTCCGTTGCACCGACGCCCAGCAATGAAAGCGCCCGCCTCGATGCATTGCGCGCGCTGCATATTCTCGACACGTCGCCGGAAGAGCGCTTCGATCGCCTGACCCGTCTTGCGCGCCGGCTGTTCGGCGTGCCCATTGCAGTCGTGAGTCTCGTCGATGCGAACCGGCAATGGTTCAAATCGTGCGTCGGCCTCGCGGCGAGCGAAACCTCGCGCGATGTCTCGTTTTGCGCGCACGCCATTCTCGGCGACGAAATCCTGCTGGTGCCCGACACGCTGAGCGACGAGCGTTTTCGCGACAATCCGTTCGTGATCGACGAGCCGAACATCCGTTTCTACGCGGGCTGTCCGTTGCGGGTAGCGAACGGCAGCAAGGTGGGCACGCTGTGCCTGATCGACGTGAAGCCGCGCGAGCTCGATGCCGAGGAGCGCGCATTGCTGCGCGATCTGGCGCACATGGCCGAACAGGAACTGATGGCGGTACAGCTCGCCACGCTCGACGATCTGACGCTGCTCTCCAACCGGCGCGGTTTCGAGGTGCTCGCTCAACATGCGTTGAACGTCTGCAAGCGGATGAATAAATCGGCCTCGCTGCTGTTCTTCGACCTGAACGATTTCAAGCAGATCAACGACACGCAGGGGCATGCCGAAGGCGATCGAGCGTTGCGGATTTTCGCGGACGTGCTGCGCGCCGCGCTACGCGAGAGCGACGTGATCGGGCGGCTCGGCGGCGACGAGTTCGTCGCGCTGCTGACGGGTGCCGACAGCGCGGAAACGCATGAGGTGACACGACGGCTCGCGCAGTTGCTCGACGCGCGCAATGCGCAGGCACGGAGCGCCGAGGCGCGTGCTTATCAGATCCGCTTTAGCGTCGGCCAGGCGTCGTACGATCCCGCGCGACATGGCGTGATCGCCGAATTGCTCGCCGCCGCCGATGCCGCGATGTACAGCCATAAACAGGCTTCGAAGGCACGTACGGCACAGCGCGGCTAGAGCGCGGCGCTGTGAGCGGGAACGAGCGGCGCATGCACGCGATAGCTTGCGTTGGGCCCGCACGGCATAATTGCAGACCGTTGCCCGCGCTGTCGCGCATTTTTCGAAAGCCTCCGATGACTGATTCGCAACTCACCGCCGCCGCGCGGCTCGCTCAACTCGAATGGCGCTGGAAGCCGTTCGCGGACCTCACGAGCACCGAAGTCTACGATCTGCTGGCCGCGCGCAGCGCGGTGTTCGTGGTCGAGCAGAACTGCGTGTACGGCGATATCGACGGACTCGACATGCAAGCGTGGCATCTGCTTGCCTATGGGGCCGTCACCGGCACGGCGCTGCCGCCGCTCGCCGCTTATCTGCGCGTGTTGTTGCCCGACGCGTCGGACGCCGACGTGCGCATTGGCCGCGTGTTGACCACCGCGCCGTTTCGCGGCATCGGTCTCGGTAATGCGATGCTCGAACGCTCGCTCGGGCGGATTCGCGCGCAATGGCCCGATACGCCGATCCGTCTGCATGCGCAGGCGCATCTACAGGGTTTTTATGGCGCGTTCGGTTTCGCGCCGGTTTCGGAGATTCACGACGAAGACGGCATCCCGCACGTGTGGATGCGTTCTGCCTCCGCTGCCTGATCTGCCTGAGAATAAGCCCGTCGCACGGCGTGCGTAGACAGATGCGCGCGGCCGTCGATCCACGAACTCTCCGAGCCGGCATTCACCATCGCATCGCACCGCCGCGCGGATCAGCGTTGGCCGCTTGCCGTCGTCGCCGATGACGCATGCGCCAGCCCGCGCGAGCCCTTCGCTCGTGGGCTGGCACGCAGCCGTCCTCGCGCCGACAGGCGCATCCAGTGACGCAGCGCGATCAGCGCGCCGATCACGCTCATCATCGAGCCCGGAATCCACAGCAGCAGCCCGCCGATCTGCTGATCGCGCATCGGGCTCAGCCACGTGAACGCGCGGCCGCAGATCGAATAGATCGGATATAGCTCGTGCGACGTGAAAAAGATAAAGGCGCCGAGGATGATCTGCGGCGGAATCGCGGCGATCACGACGAGCACGCGCTTGCCCGGCGACAGACGCGCGGGCGGCGCGGGCCGCGGATCAAGTACGAGCCACCAGAACAGCAGCCCGTCGATCGCCATGCTCCAGTTCATCACGCGATAGAGCCGCCAGTCGAGCATCGCGACGAAATGAACCGGCGACATCAGCCAGAAGTAGATCAGCCCGACGAACAGCGTGACCGCGACGACCGGATGCATGACGACGTCGAGCACCTTGCGCACGATCGGCGTGTGCAGCGCCGGCCGTACGAAGCGCAGCCGCCAGCGCAAGGGGATGCCCGCGCGCAGCGCCGCGCCCGGATACGACAGCGCGATGAAGAACGGCCCGAGATGATGCAGCACCAGATGCTGCAGGCGGTGCATGAAGAACTCGTGCTCGAAGAAATAGTCGAGCCGCGTATGCAGCACGATATACAGCGCCACCAGCCCGAACCAGAACGACAGCTTGCGCGCGAACGACAGCCGCGCCTTGCGCGCGCCGCGCGCGAACAGGATCGCGGGGATCAGCAACGCGATCACGACGGTCGGAGAAAACTCCCAGGGATCGAGCCAGTAGAGCAGGTTCATGGCGGGGGCGATGGCGCGGTGGTCCGATGGTACGTAACGCCGCTTACTTCGTCTGGGCCGGCGACTTGACGACGAACGGCGTGGCGAGCGTTTCGCCGTCGGAGAACTTCAGCGTCAGATGGACGGTGTCGCCCGGCGCGATCTTGTGCTTCGCGTCTTCGAGCATGATGTGATAGCCGCCCGGCGCGATCGCGGCCTGGCCGTGCGCGGGCACCGTGAGCTTGTCGACCATGACCATTTTCTGTGTCGAGCCGTTCGAGACCGTTTGATGCAGCATCGCGTCGCCGTAGTCGTCGCTCGAAATATCGACGAGATCGATCGGCTTGTTGCTCGCGTTGACGAGCGTCACGTAGCCGGCCGCGGGCAGGTTGTTCGGCAGCCAGCGCACCCATGCGTTCTTGACGCTGAGCGCATGGGCGTCCGCCGCGTGCGCGGCCGATGCGAGGCCGAACGAGAGCGCGAAGGCGCCGGCCAGTGAAGCGAACGTTTTGAGCTTGATCGTCATGATGGGATTGAAGAATCAGGAGTGGTCGTCGATGATGCGGCGCAGGTCCTGCGCGATCGCATCGGGCGTGTCGTGATCGGTGGCGAGCAGGCGCGCGCGGCCCTCGCTGTCGAACACATACACGGCGGAACTGTGCGTGACTTCGTAGTTGCCGTTGGGGTCGCGTTTTTCCATCTGATAGGCGACGCGATAGCGCTTGGCGAGCGACTCGATCTGCCAGGCGGTGCCGGTCAGCCCTTCGGCGTGCTGCGAGTCGAAGGCGCCGACGTAGTCGTGCAGCGCTTGCGGCGTATCGCGCGCGGGATCGACGGTGATGAACAGGATGCGGACCTTCTGGGCATCGGGGCCGAGCTTGCCGAGCACCTGCATCAGACGGCCCATCGTTTCGGGACACACATCCGGGCAATGCGTGTAGCCGAAATAGACGAGCGACGTGCGGCCCTTGAACGAAGCGGCGTCGATGGGGCGGCCGTCGTCGGCGGTCAGCGTGAAGTCGAGATCGGGCAGATGGCCGGTCACGTTGGTCAGGTGCCACGGTTCGGCGCGCTGCGTGCAACCCGCGAGCGCGCCGAGCACGATCAGCGCACCCAGCGTCGTGCCCAGACTTCGCGACAACCGGCGCGCGAACGACCAGGGTTGTGGTCGGGGTCGCGAGTTGGGAAGGTCAGGCTGTGGGCGCCGGGTCGAGAGGATCGGGAACAAAGCAGGGTTCAATGACTCGATTGAAGAGCGGGCAATGCATGGGGACGACGCCAACGGTGCAGGAACGTTGCGAGCGCCATGCAGGAACATAGTCGGCACGCAGCAGCAGGCACACAGCAGGCACGTTCAGCCGCGGAAAAAACCGCATCGCGACTGCAACCCGCCACGCGTCATCGAGCGACATCGCTCAACGATGCAGCGGGCGAGCGTGGCTCATGTGGCTGCGACTGTAGCGCAAAATCGGCGAGGGCGTGGCTCGGCACAGCGGGCGTGCGGCTTGCGAGGCAATTTGACGCAGGCACCCGAAAGCCGCCTGAAGCCGGATCGTTTCACTTTTGAATGCAAGCGGCGCGACGGGGCCGGCTCATCGCCCGGCACGCCGGGGTTCCGGCTTACTTTCTCGAAAAATTGACTGATGCGCGGTAAGATGCGCAGACTTTTCCGGCTGCAGAAGGCTGAAAGGCGAACACAGTGATACAGGCACTTCCGGCAGTTCTGTCTCCTGGCGAGACAGCATTTTTCTTCGATTTCGACGGCACGCTCGTCGAACTCGCACCCACGCCGGACGGCGTGTTCGTGCAACCGCGCGTGATCGAACTGCTGCGCGAGCTGCGCAGCCTGACGAACGGCGCGGTCGCGGTGGTGTCGGGGCGCGGCATCGACAGCATCGACGCTTTTCTCGGCATGCCCGACTTGCCGGTGGCCGGCCTGCACGGCGCCGAGCGGCGCGATGCGAACGGCGACACCCAGCGCATCGGCTTTCACGACGAACGGCTACTGCGCATGGAGCAGGTGCTTGCGCAGGTCGTCAACGACCATCCGGGCATGCTGCTCGAAATCAAAGGCGCGGCGCTCGCGCTGCACTATCGCAACGCACCGGACCGCGAGCCGGTCGCGCGCGAGGCGACCGAGCGGCTCGTCGCCGATTACCCGGGCTCGTACGTGCTGCAGCCCGGCAAGATGGTCTACGAGATCAAACCGAAGGATGTCGACAAGGGCCGCGCGACCCGCGCGTTTCTCGACGAGCTGCCGTTCACGGGCCGCACGCCGGTATTCGCCGGCGACGATCTGACGGACGAGAAGGGCTTCGCGGTCGTCAACGAACGCGGTGGATTGTCGATCAAGGTCGGCGTCGGAGAAACGACCGCGCATGCGCGCGTCGATTCGGTGACGGCACTGCTCGACTGGCTCGAAACGATTGTCGCCGCGGCGCGCGCAACGTGATGCCCGCGCCGCATCGCTCCACGAAAACAACACATTGCCTCGGGAATCGCGCTTCATGAGCCGACTGATCATTGTTTCGAACCGGGTTGCGCCCATTTCCGAGGGCGGCCCGGCGGCGGGCGGTCTCGCGGTCGGCGTGTACGACGCGCTCAAGGAGACCGGCGGCATGTGGTTCGGCTGGAGCGGCGACGTGCTCAGCTCGGGCCAGCCGCAGATCAAGCTCGAGGAGCGCGGTCCGGTGACCTTCGCGACCGTCCCGCTGATGCGTCGCGACTACGACCAGTATTACCGCGGTTTCTCGAACGCGACGCTATGGCCCGCGTTTCACTACCGCGCCGATCTGCTGCAATACGACCGGCACGATTTCGGGGGCTATTGCCGCGTCAACGGGTGGCTCGCGCAGCAACTCGTGCCGCTATTGCGCGAAGACGACGTGATCTGGGTCCACGACTATCACCTGATCCCGTTCGCGCAGGCGTTGCGCGCGGCCGGTGTGAAGAACCGCATCGGCTTTTTCCTGCACATTCCGTTTCCGGCCTCGCAGGTGCTGCTGGCGGTGCCGCCGCATCGCGAACTGGTCGAGGCGCTCTGTTCGTTCGATCTGCTCGGCTTCCAGACCGCGCCCGATCTGCGCGCGTTCTGCGACTACATCGTCAACGAAGCGGGCGGCACGGTCGACGCCTCGGCGCAGGGGCCGCTGACCGTGCATGGATTCGGCCGCACGCTGCGCGCGTCGGCGTATCCGATCGGCGTCTATCCCGACGAGATCGCGGAACTCGCGAAAGCGGGCGAGCGCGGCAAGCCGGTACGCACGATGAAGGCGACGCTGCATGCGCGCAAGCTGATCATGAGCGTGGACCGGCTCGACTATTCGAAGGGGCTCGTCGAGCGATTCCGCGCATTCGAGCGCCTGCTCGAACAGTCGGCCGCGCAGCGCAACAAGGTGTCGTTCCTGCAGATCGCCCCGCCGACGCGCGCCGACCTGCACGCTTACCAGGACATCCGGCTGCAGCTCGAAGGCGAGTCGGGGCGCATCAACGGACGTTTCGCCGAGCTGGACTGGACGCCGATTCGCTACATTCACCGGCAGTACGAACGCTCGGTGCTGGCGGCGCTCTTTCGCGCCGCGCATGTCGGCTACGTGACGCCGTTGCGCGACGGCATGAACCTGGTTGCGAAGGAATACGTATCGGCGCAGGACCCGGAGAATCCGGGCGTGCTCGTGCTGTCGCGCTTTGCCGGCGCGGCGCAGGAGCTCGACGGCGCACTGATCGTCAATCCGGTCGATATCGACGGGATGGCCGAAGCGCTCGCAAAGGCGCTCGGCATGCCGCTCGCGGAGCGCCAGGCGCGTTACCGCGACATGATTGCGCAACTGCGCGAGAACAATGTCTCGGTGTGGCGCGACAACTTCATGCGCGATCTGCAGAACGTGAATGGCGCGACGCGCGCTAAGAGCGGGAAGGTGGTTGCGAAGAAGAGGGCGGCGCGCGAAGGCGTGGCCGGTTAGATTCGATAACGCAATCCGATGCGCTCAGACCAACAAAAAAGCCGCTCTATCGAGCGGCTTTTTTGTTGGCGAGGCGCCGTGGCGTAACGTGACGCGGACGGCTGCGGATGCGTCAGGCCACGTGCTGCTCGTCGATTTTCTTGCCGCCGATATGCAGCGTTTGGCCCTTGCCGTACTGCTTCGCGAGCAGGTCGCGATAGAGGCCTGGGCGCTGGCGCAGTTCTTCCGGGCTGCCGTCGTCGATGACCTTGCCGGTGCTCATCACGATGATCCGGTCGAAGTTGTTCAGCGTCGACAGCCGGTGCGCGATCGCGATCACGGTGCGGCCGACCATCAGCCGGTCGAGCGCTTTCTGGATCGCTTCCTCGGATGCGCTGTCGAGCGCCGAGGTCGCTTCGTCGAGCAGCAGGATCGGCGCGTTCTTGAGGATCGCGCGCGCGATCGCGATGCGCTGGCGCTGGCCGCCCGAGAGCTTCACGCCGCGGTCGCCGACGATCGTGTCGTAGCCTTCCGGCATCGCCTCGATAAAGTCCGCGCAACGCGCCTCGCGCGCGGCGGCGAGCACTTCCTCGCGGCTCGCTTCGGGGCGCCCGTACGCGATGTTCTCGTACACCGAGCGATGGAACAGCGAAATATCCTGCGGCACCAGCGCAATGGCGTGGCGCAGGCTGTCCTGGGTGATCGAGGCGATGTCCTGGCCGTCGATCCTGATCGCGCCGCCCTGGGTTTCATAGAAACGCTGCAGCAGCGCGAGCACGGTCGACTTGCCAGCGCCCGACTTGCCGATCAGGCCGACGCGCTGGCCCGGTTCGATATTGAGGTCGAAGTGATCGAGAATCGGCCGGCGGCGCGGGTAGGCGAACGTGACGCTGTCGAATGTGACGCGGCCGCCTTGCGGCACGAGTTCGGTGGCGTCGTCGCGATCGGGCATGCCGTGCGGTTCGAGCAGCGTGCGCACGGCTTCCGCGAGCCGCGCGATGTGCTGCGTGACGTCGACGAGCGCGACTGCCAGGTCGCGCGTGCCGTGCAGAATCGTGAAGCCGAGCGAGCTGACGAGCACGATGTCGCCGGACGTCGCCTTGCCCTGGTCCCACAGCCACAGCGCCCAGCCGAGCAGACCCGCCGACAGCAGCGCCGTGATCACCGCGTGCAGCAGGCGCAGCTTTTCGAGGTAGAGCAGGCTTTGCTCGCGCGCTTCCAGTTCCGACTTGACCGTCGCGGCGAAGCGCCGCTGCTCGCGAAACGTCATGCCGAACGCGCGCACGAGCCCCATGTTGCTGATTACGTCGACGAGCTCGCCGTCTACCGACGCTGCCTTCGTCGCGAAATGGTGATGACGCGCGGAGCCGCGCCCCGCGAGCTTGTACAGCACGACCGAGAGGATTGCGGAGCACAGCATCAGGCCGGCCGCCATCAGCGGATTGACCGCGATGATCATCACGATGGCGCCGAGCACCGCGATGCACGGCGGCAGCACGTTCCAGGCGGTGGTGTTTTCGGCGGTGTAGACCGCGTTCGAGGTGGCGGTGATGCGGCTCGCGAGCATGCCGGGCTGCTTTTCGGCGTAGTAGGTCGGCGAGTGTCCGCTCAGATACTGGAACAGGTCGCGCCGCAAATCGCCGGTCACGGCGACGAACGTATGCGCGGCGACCCAGCCGCCGACCCGCCACAGCAGGTTGTCGGCCGCGATCAGCCCGACGAGGATCGCGAATGCCCCCCACAGCGGGCCGGGATGGTGGCGGCCTTCGCCGAGCACGTCGATCAGATGCTTGATCGCGTATTGCGAGGCGAGCGCACAGCCCACGGCCGCAAACACGCTGCACAGCACGATCGCATGCGCGAGCGGGTGGCGGCGGATAAAGCGGAAGAGAAACGCAAGCGGCCGGTGCGCATAGCTCGCGAGCTTTGCGTTCTGGGCGTTACGCTGGGCGATGGTCAAGTGTTCCAATTGAGAATTGAGCTGAGGTCGATGTGTTGCGGGTTGTGCCTGCAAAGCGCGGGCCACACGGAAAAACATGGCTCTGCGCGAAGCCGATGCTTCGCATTGTAAACATGCAAAAGCGATTGCGCCCTGTGAATCCGGGCATTGGCGCGATTGATTTCGCGATGGACCTCCGCGATCTGCCATGTCTCGGACCGGCAGCGAGCCGGCGTTGCACGCAGGTTGCGGACAATTTCGGGATATAATTACAGATTGCATTCAGTCGCGCCGTGGCATTTCTTCGGTGGCCGTCGGCAAGATTGACGCAGAGAGCTTACAGACATCGCAAACGCGAGTGACCGAAAACCTGCTGTCACTCTAGAACTGTCTTATAAAACATGGGTTTGCAAAGTGTTTCGCGTTTGTAACAACGTAAAGACTTTGAAATGTTGTGCTGCGGCAAGAATGGCGGCGCCGATAATGCGTGCTCGTCAGCTCGGCAACGCTTAGGACGGTTTTTTAACAGTTTGTCAACGTAGGTGTCGCATGCGCGTTTACTCGCAGATGCGCGGACGGTGATGCACTGGTCTGGGCTCATTACCAAGCGATTCATCGCAGGATTCCTCGAAAGAATCAGGCCCGCGCCGGCATGTCCGGCCAGATGGCCCTGGCGAGCAAGCGAGTCGCTTTTTCCAATCGCAGTACTTTGCCTGATTTTTTACTAGGAGTTCGTCATTATGCGAATCGCTCAAATCGCTCCGTTGCACGAGGCGGTTCCTCCCAAGCTGTATGGTGGTACGGAACGCGTGGTGTCCTATCTGACTGAAGCGCTGGTCGAGCAGGGCCACGATGTCACGCTTTTTGCGAGCGGCGATTCGCAAACCTCGGCGAAGCTCGAAGCCTTCTGGCCGCAGGCGCTGCGCCTCGATCCGACGATCCGCGACGTGATGGCGCCGCACATGCTGCTGCTCGAAGAAGTGTGCCGCCGCGCGGACGAATTCGACGTGCTGCATTTCCACATCGACTATTACCCGTTCTCGCTGTTCGCGCGTCAGCCGGTGCCGTTCGTGACCACGATGCACGGCCGTCTCGATCTGCCGGAACTGCAGCCCATCTTCAATACGTTCAACGACGTGCCGGTCGTGTCGATCTCCGACAACCAGCGCCTTCCGCTGCAACAGGCGAACTGGCTGCAAACCGTCTACCACGGCCTGCCGGAAGACGTGCTCACGCCGATCCCCGACGTCGAACCGGGCTACCTCGCATTCCTCGGCCGCGTCTCGCCGGAGAAGGGTCTCGACCGCGCGATCCGTATCGCTGGCCAGGCTGGCATGAAGCTCAAGGTCGCCGCCAAGATCGACAAGGCCGACCGTGCCTATTACGAAGAAGTGATCAAGCCGCTGATGGCGCTCCCGCACGTCGAGTACATCGGCGAAATCGGCGAAGCCGAAAAGCGTGAGTTCCTCGGCAACGCGCATGCGCTGGTGTTCCCGATCGACTGGCCGGAGCCGTTCGGTCTCGTGATGATCGAGGCGATGGCCTGCGGCACGCCGGTGATCGCGTTCAATCGCGGTTCGGTGCCGGAAGTGATCGAAAACGGCGTGTCGGGTTTCGTCGTCGAAGACGAAATCAGCGCGGTCGCGGCCCTCAAGCGTCTGCACATGCTGCCGCGCGCTGGCGTGCGCAAGGCGTTCGAAGCCCGCTTCTCGTCGAAGGTCATGGCGCGGAACTACGTCGCCACGTACGAAGAGCTGCTGCGCCGCAAGCATCGCACGGTGCTGCGCGAAGCCAACGCCGGCTGATCGTTCGAGCCGCGACGCTTGACTCGCTGTAGATAAAACCCGGCGGCAGGATACGCTTCGCGCTGCCTGTCGCCCTCCGCAACGCCCCGTCGGCACCGTGCCGACGGGGCGTTGTTGCATACGCGCCGCGTTTTTTGCCGTTGAGTGACCCAAAATGCGGTTTTCCGCGCGGCGCGAACGAGCCACTCTCGGTAATATCCCTATAATTGCCGTGCCGCAAATTGGGCTGCGGCGCCGCCGACGACAGGAGGATGCCTTGGCGAGAACGAAAGAGACGCGCGCGAATGCTGCGCCCGGCGCCGGAACGATTTTCACGTTGCGCGCCATCGGTCTCGTGCTCGCCGCCCGCTGGCTTTTCTCGATGTCGCAGATGGACCTCACAGCCGCTGTGACGTCGATGGCGTCCTCGCCGTGGGCGTGCATCAACCTCGTTTTCCTGTTCCTGCTGATCTTCCTGCCGGGCGCGCGCGCCGTCGCCGAGCGTCCGTTCCATCCGCTGCCGCAATGGCTGCGTCAGGCGTTGCGCCTGTTCGCCTTGCTCGGTTTCCTGTTTGCCGCGTGGTCGGTCGGCGCGTTCGTCGCGAGTGCCGGCTGGCGGCGCGCGTTGCAGGCGGTCGCGGCGACCAATGGCTGGCTGCTGGCCGCGCCGGTGCTTTATGCGGCCGTGATCTGGATCTGCCGGCCCTTGCCGCTGTGGCGCACCAATGTCGCCGCGCGGCGCTTCGCGATTGGCCGCTATGCGGTGTCGCTCGATCCGGCGACGCGCACCGTCGTCGTCTGGGCGGAGCGGCGCAAGGTCGGGCAGTACGACGCGCGCGAGCTGTCCGTGCGCTGGGCGAGCGGGGCGCCTATCCGCGCGACGCCGGCGCCCACGCCCGCGGTGGCGTTCGGCGCGGCCGGCGAGCCGGGGATGCCGGCTGCGCCGGCCGGTTCGGCTGCGGCGCCGGCGCTGACCCGCGGCGTGTTGGGTGTGCGTCCGAAAGTCGAGTTGCTGTGGGATTCGCCCGCGGCCGCCGGTCACAACCGGCAGACCGTCTTTCGCGCCGCGCTCGCGACCGAAGGCGATCGCGTCGCGGCGCGTGCGCTCGACACGACGCTGCGGCAAGTCTGAGGTTGCACGTTTTGCGCTATCGACCACATCGCGTGGCCGATGCGCGCATCCCGAAGCAGAGCTTCGCGGATAATACAGTCATGACGCCCGGCCGGCACGCGGGCGAGTGGGACACACATCGATCGTATCGCGTCTTTCGCAGGAGTCGCCATGCTGGTTCGCTGGTTGCTTGCCGCTCTTCATCTGCTTGCTTATGGTTTTGCGCTCGCGTCGATTCTGAGACGCACCTGGGCCTTGCGCCGGGCGTCGGTGCCCGCCGCGTTGCGCTCCGTATTTCGCGCGGACACTCGCTGGGGCATTTCCGCGCTGGTGCTGATCGTCACGGGCCTGATGCGCGCGTTCGGCGGTTATGAGAAGGGCGCCGACTACTATCTCCACGAGCCGCTTTTTCACGTCAAGATGACGCTGCTCGTGCTGATCCTGATTCTCGAAGTGCCGTCGATGCTCGGCCTGATGCGCTGGCGCGCGTCGGTCCGCAGCGGCCAGCCGCCGAATCTGAAGAAGGCGCGTTCCTATGCGCACTTCAGCGTGATCCAGACCGTGCTGCTCGTGCTGATGGTGTTTGCCGCGACGGGGATGGCGCGTGGCATCGGTTTGCCGGAAGGCGTGGTATAGCGGCCATCCCCGTGGTTGCGGTGCCGGTTGCCAGGTTGGCCGGGTTGACCGCTGGGCTGGCGGGCCTCTTCATTCGATTCCGCGTGATCCGCTAACCGACCAGCAAGCCCGAATCGTCGACCCGATCGGCCTTCGCGTCCGCGCTTGCGCGCGCGAGTTCGGTCTCGCCGAGACCCTTGATCAATTCGAGCGCCTGACGCTCGAAGAGCCGCCGGTACAGGCCGTTCTCGCGCCGGATCAGCGCGTCGTGGCTGCCTTCCTCGATCACCTTGCCCTTGTCGAGCACCAGCAAGCGGTCGAGCGCGCGTACCGTCGACAGCCGGTGCGCGACCACGAGCGTCGTGCGGCCTTGCATGAGCCGCTCCATCGCGTGCTGGATCAGCACTTCGCTTTCGCTGTCGAGACTCGAGGTGGCTTCGTCGAGAATCAGGATCGGCGCGTCGGCGAGAAAAGCCCGCGCGATCGCCACGCGCTGACGCTCGCCGCCCGAGAGCTTGATCCCGCGTTCGCCGACCAGCGTGTCGTAGCCGTTGGGCAGCGCGTCGATGAAGTCGTGCGCGCTCGCGAGCCGCGCGGCCCGCTCGATCTCGGCGCGGCTCGCGCCGGGCCGTCCATACGCGATATTCTCGGCGAGCGAGCGGTGAAACAGCACCGGCTCCTGCTGGACGATCGCGATCTGGCTGCGCAGCGACGTCTGCTGGACCTGGGCGATGTCCTGAGCGTCGATCGTGATGCGGCCGCCCGAGATATCGTGAAGCCGCTGGATCAGCTTGATGAAGGTCGTCTTGCCCGAACCCGAATGGCCGACGAGGCCGACGCGCTCGCCGGGCGCGATGCGCATGGAGAAGTCGTCGTAGAGCGGGCGGCTGTGTGCGCCATAGTGAAACGACACGTGCTCGAAACGGATCTCGCCGTGGCGGATCGCGATCGGACCCGCGCCGGGACGGTCCTCGATGCCGAGCGGCTGGCTTTCGAGCGACACGAGTTCTTCCATGTCGTTGACCGAGCGCTGCAGGTTGCGGATATGCATGCCGATGTCGCGCAGATAGCCTTGCAGCATGAAGAACATCGTCAGCGCAAACGTGATGTCGCCGACACCGGCTTCGCCGCGCGCCCACAGCAGCAGCGCCACGCCGAGAATCGCCGCCTGGATCGCGGCCAGCATGCCGCCCTGAAGCCCGCCGTTGAGCGTGCCGCGCACCCATGTGCGGCGGGTGCGCTGCCGCCATTTGCCGATCACCTGCGCGAGGCGCGCTTCCTCGCGGGCTTCCGCGCCGAACGCCTTGACGACGCCGTTGCAGCTGACCGCATCGGCGAGCGCGCCGCCCATGCGCGTGTCCCATGCATTGGCGAGCCGTGCGGACGGCGCGACGAAGCCGAGCGAGACCGACACGGTCACTGCGATATACAGCGCCGAGCCGATGCCGACCACGATGCCCATCATCGGCCAACGCCAGCCGAGCAGCGCGGTCGCGCCGGCCAGCATGACGAGCGACGGCAGCAGCGCGATCAGCAGCGTGTCGTTGAGCAGATCGAGCGCCCACATGCCGCGCGTGATCTTGCGCACCGTGGAGCCGGCGAAGCTGTTCGCGTGCCAGTCGGTCGAAAAGCGCTGCACGCGATGAAATGCGCTCGCGGCAATCTCGCTCATCATCTTCAGCGTGAAGCGGATGATGTTGAAGTACACGCCCTGGCGCAGCAGCGTCGCGGTGAGGCCGAGCGTGGCGAGCGCGCCGAACGCTGCGAGCGCGTGGTGCCATACGGGTTCGGAAGAGGCCGGGCCGGACGCGATCGCATCGACGAGCCGGCCGGCGAACACCGGCGTGAGGATGTCCGCGGCCGCCGTGCAGAGCGCGAGTGCGGCGATCGCGACGATGCGCCACGGTTGCCGCGCCCAGTGACGGAAGGTGAAGCCGAGGACATCCTTGAAGGCTTGTCCGCGAAAGTCGAGTTTTTTTCTGGTCATTTGCTATAACCCGGCGACGCAGGCGCGTGGCGAGGTTCCAGTCGGAAGCGAAAAAGATAGACAGCGACGCAGGCCCGGAATGCGAAGCGCGAGGCGCGCGACAGGCTGTCTGGAATGAATGCGGCGCGCCTTTCGGGGCGGACCCGCGGCGGCGACGTTGCGGCTTTTAAGGCCGAAGCTGTCGTGTCGGATGGGCCGGCGGTCGCGAGACCCTACGAGGGAGCGCGATATGCACTGCGAACATGCGACGCCTCCCTGTGATGTTTGAGATGGAGAAACCGGAAGATCCGCCGAAGCGCATCGAAACTGCGCGCGCCGGATTGCCAGGAGCCGAATATATCAGCACTGCCAGATGCCCGCAAACATGCGGAATCGCGGTGCTTGCGGATATTGGCAGCGACAGTCCGTGCCTCGACAGCTTTTGGTGAACGGCCGGGCGGGTAGACAAAGAGGCCAATAGAAAAAGGGCTGATGCATTGCTGCGTCAGCCCTTTAGTCTTCGGTGATCGACACACCAAGAATCTGGTGGGTAGTACTGGGATCGAACCAGTGACCCCTGCCGTGTGAAACGAAAATCAGCCCTAGTACTTGTGTACGGTCTTCCCGCACGCCATTGAGTTTACAGCAAATTTAGCTTCCCACGGCTGCCGTTGTTTTCCGTGGTCTGCCGATTACATTGCACCGCTTTTGCACCGCGTATTGGACTACGGCCGCTGCATCGGGCCCATTGGACCGAAGAGCCGCTCCCACTGGCCTGGGAGCTTACAGTCTCGATTCTTGAAGATTTTTCTCGATGCGCTCGAAGAATAGGTCAAGTTCGGCAGGCGAAGCAGTCTGAGCCGAAATGTTGGCCCATGGTTCGAGTGTCACCCGGTCCCACCGTACGGACGAAGGGGCACACTTTGGACACCACGGTTCGTCGAGATTTCCGCCCATAAACCGAATTCGAAGGCGATTCAGAGCACCGCCTGTCGGGTAGGCCGGGTCGAAGGGGCGATCGCTTTCGGCCAACTGTTGGTAATCAACATCCGTGGCGATACGACCTGCGTCTGCGGCAAGCTGTTGCACCCAGAGATCTTGGTCTGCGACAGAATCCCGATCTTCAAATACGAACCCCCCAAGGCAGGCAAGATGGGCCAACCAACTGCTGTAGGCTTCGAGCCTCTCTGCGATGGGAGCTTCGGCTAGCTTCCGGGGGCGCCCGCCTTTTCCGCCTCCGGAAGCGAGGGGGCACTTTCCCTCGGAAAGCCGCTTGAGGCCCGCCTGGAAGTCGCTAACAGCCTTCTGTTCTCTCTTAAAGCGGCTGCGGGGATTATTCTCGTCAAGTAGCTGGAGCAAACCTAGTTCTCGCAAGTCTTCCAGCGTCACATGTTGCATCGTCAGCGCGTCAGCGGCGACCAGTCGAAGCCGATCAATGGAGAGAGCTTGATTCAGCCGGCGGTCCTCGGATGGCTCATGAGCATACCTCGCCCATTCCTGCCCCGTTTCAACGTCGAACGAACCTTTAAGCCCAAGATCGTACCGTTGCTCAAGTACCGCTGGAGGCAGACCTGATTTCCGCTCTATCAGCCGTAAGAGCCGAATGGTGATCCTCTTTTGTCGACGCTGACCGCGTACGCCGCCCATGTGTCGCCCTGACTTCCATTGTGGTCTGCCGTCACTCACTGAAACCTCGCCGATTGCCCTTTGGTTGTGCTGCGGACGTGAAGGCATCCTAGCAAAACTGATGGATACCTGATAGCTGCGAGCAAAGATCATGGACAAGGATATAAGAGATTTCCGCGTGGCGTTTGCGCAGATGGATAACGCAGCATTGCTAAACCCCGATGAATTTGGCGAACTCATCGGCAAAACTCGCAACGCGATTTACCACATGTTGTGCCGTGCTCCTGACGCGCTCCCGAAACCGGTATTTCGGCAGAATCGGTATGTTCGCTGGCGAGCCGGGGATGTCCGTGCCTGGATCAACAGTCTGCCAGGTGCTCAGCCGCGCGAGATCTCAGATAAACCTCGTCGTGGTCGCCGCCGCAAGGACGATGATTTCACTGTACATGTCGAATGAGCGGCGTCGACACCCGCCCCGTTCCGGTCAACATCATGGCTTGGCCACGTGTAAGAGACATGATTACGCAACAGAAATTCATCTACGTCTCGCTGTATTTCAACCCGGATACGACAGCGTGCGGTTGCTATCTGCTCGGGGTGGACCGGCTTGCTGCTGACCTTAGCATGACGGCCGCAAGCCTTGACGATGCACTTGACGAGTTTTCGCGCCGTGGCTTGATTCAGCGCGATAAGTCCACGGGCGAAGTTTTTGTTGTCGACTGGCCTCGCTGGCACAGATTCGACTCCGTGCCAGCAAGAGGGGCACTGTGGAGTTCGATTGGCAAGATTCAAAGTCGCGATCTGTGGATAAAAGTTGAAAGTGCTTATAAATCAATGCCCAAGCCGGGGAAGGGTAAGGAGAAGGAGAAGGCTTCTTCTAAAGAAGAAGGGACGATGCGGTTACCGGCCGGATGGTGGAGAACTACGGAAGGTATGGTGCGAGCTGGCAAGCTCGTGGGGATTGAGGCGTGGCCCGGGGAAGATCCATCGGATTTTCAGCGACGCATCCGCACGCAGTTGCAGGCATGCTAAACGCCGTCGCTTTCGCGAACGCGGCCATGAGCGACGTAGTTTGTTTCCACGCGTTCTGTGATGGTCAATTTGGTGCCCAGCCGGATCGTCCCTGCGGGCCGCCGCTCTCCCCACGCCTGCGGCGCGGGTCCCCGTGCGGCTCGATCCGGGCTCGCGGCGCTCGCAATGTGCGCGGTTGCTCAACAACGGCTTGGCTTGCAGAGAGGGGGCTTGTTGTCGGACTGTCATTGTCGCTTGGGCAAGCCCCATTGGGGCGCGTCAGGCCGAAGGCAAAACGTCGCGGGGAGCCGGTGGTCGGCTGTGGAACGCCGGCCGGCGAGCCGGCGCTGTCCACGCCCTCGTGGGGTGGGCAGCGCAGCCGTCCACGGGCGGGCGCGGGAATGACGATAGCAGTAGCACAACGCCGGTCTGCGTGAAGCGAACGTCATCACCGCAACCCAACTGCGGCGGCCACGATTCCTGCGAATTCTTCTCTGCCGAACACAGGTCGATCCTGATTTCCAACGTGCCGAAATCGTGTCGGTCTCTTGTCCGGACGGCATGTCGGACAAGAGGGGGCTTGGCGGTTTTGGGGCGTAACACCGACATGCGAAGGCATGGCGTGTTGCGGCCCAAAACTGACAAGCCCCAACCCCTCAGGGGTCGAGGCGCGTAGCGGCTCGGGGGCGGTGTTCGGCCGATTTCTGCTGTCCGAAATCTCACTGCACTGGGCCCGGCTAAGACCGAAATCAAAACGTGGGCAGAAATCCGATAGGGGCGTGAACGATGGGAAAGGCGAAGAAATCTGCACTCAAGCTGCTTCCGCCAGATTGGCGCGAATCCATATGGGTGGCGGCATCAACACCAGAATGGCAGCAATCACGGCCGCAGCTAATGCCTGCGCTTGCCGTGCTCTGGATCACAGGATGCCGCCCTGCCGAACTCGAGCAGGGCATCGAGCTTGTCGCGTCACCCGATCAACTTATGGTCAAGATCAGGGGCGCGAAATGTGTGGACGCGGGTGGCCGAGAGCGCGGTCAACCGACGCGGCACATCGGGTTTAGCGTAGATGAGAATGCCAACTCTGCATTACGCTTTCTACACGCCTTGACATGCCGGAACGCCGCTAAAGGGAACGGCAAGTACACGATCACGCACAATAGAGATTACCTGTACAACAGCGTAGTGGCCCTAGGCAGAAGCGCATTCCCAAAGTTGCGGACACGGATCAGTCCGTATTGTTTCCGCCATCAAGTCGCGTCCGATTTGAAGGCTGCCACCTCCGACCGCGAAATAACTTTGGAACAGGCAGCGAAGGTCATGGGTCACCTCAGCGATTACTCCATAGGCGCCTATGGGCACGCGGTCCACGGCCGGAGAGGCCGTGGCGGACGGGTCAAGGTACCTTTTGTTAGCACCACGCGTCCTATTAAGCATTCGCCGAAAGTTGATCGCCTCGCCCGGTTCAAAATGGCGAGCGCGAAGCGGCGCGAACACAAAGCGGATTGAAACTCCTATGTCTGGCATCCGGATGCGTCGTCTATGCGTCGTCTATGCGTTGTTGCACGTCCGTCAATCATTCAAGCGCGCGATGCACTGGAGGAATGCGTCGAACTTGCGTCGAATTCGACGCATTGGCGGGTGCGACCAAATAACCTCCGGCTCGGCAAAATTTCTTCGATCTCGTAGCCGCTGTTTGTCGGCCGACGAATTGAGCTTCCCCCAAAAATTTCGGAGGAAGGTCACTTCTAGTCTGCTGTCTACAGGAGTTCCGTGGTGAGGCAATCGCTCAGTTCTTAAGAAAAATATCGATGCGCGACGCTACAGCTTCCAGATTCCGCGTTTCGCATTCCCAGACTACAAGGACCTTCCATCCGGTTGATTCAAGTTGGTCTTGAACGCTCCGATCGCGCTTTGCGTTTGCGTCAAATTTGGCGATCCAGTAATCGGCGTTCGAAAGAGGGGCCTTTCCGCGCGAACAGGTATGGCGGTGCCAAAAGCAACCGTGAACGAAGATGACCTTTCGACGGCTGCGGAACACGAGATCTGGACGGCCCGGCAATGCTGCGACACAAAGTCGGTATCTGTACCCCATTGAATAAACGAGCCGGCGGACGGCCAGTTCTGGACCGGTACCGCTACGGCGTACTCGACGCATGAGCGCACTTCGGGCTGGCTTGGAAAGGTGGTCCATCGTAAGGCCGAATAAGGTCGTATTCGAATCTTATGGTGCCGCGCGAACGCCTGCTACTCAAGCGTTCTATGCGATTTAGATAGATCCCGTGCAGTTTAGTTTTCGCCCGTGAGGCGGCGCGCGGTATCGGTTAAACTCGGTGGCGCCCTCATTCCACTGGGCTCCGGGGTCGGCTTGCGCAGCAGAGATCGTCACGAATTTTCGGTCACTCTGAAAGCTTTGCTGCGAAGGTGGGGGCAATCAAACAACTAATTCGCTGGACGCGCACAATGAACCAAAACGAAAGGCCAGATAATTTTCAGATGTTGATTCAGGGCGGAATGTTGGAGGCGCTCGGGATCAACATGTACACGTCGTTGGGCAAATGCTTGGTTGAGTTCGTCGCCAATGCTTATGACAGCAATTCCCCCGATGTGCAGATTTCAATTCCGTTTGATCGCATCGCCGAAGAGCGTCAAAAACTGAAGGTCGCCCAAAGGCTGAAGCAGAAGGAAGCCCTAGCCGAGCGAAAGGAGCTATCAGCCAAAGAGGTTTCTTCCGCGATGGATGGGGGTGCAGTTGCTCAAGAGGAAGAGGTGGCCACGCTTGAACCTCTCGCTGCGCCGATTGCGTTGCCGGACGTCTCGGTGTTTGAGGAGACGTTGGGGCCGGATGTCGCAATCATAATCACGGACAAAGGGCACGGCATGAGCCCATCCGACGTAGCGTCCAAATTTCTACCTATAAATCGCCGCCGTCGGGCGGCTGCAAATGGTGCTGAAACCCAACTTATGTCAGAAGGGAGCAAGCGGCATGTGATGGGGCGGAAGGGGCTTGGGAAACTCGCTGGTTTCGGGACGGCTCAAAAAATCACCATTTCCACGAAGAGGGCCGGCGAGACATTCCGAACGATATTCAAGTTGGACGCCCGCGAACTCCGCGTAGCTGAGAATCTGACGGAAATAAAGATCCCGGCAACCTACGAAGAAGGCGCTCCTATTGATGAACATGGGACAACGATCACGCTGTTGGATCTTAAGCCAGACGCAGTTAAATCTAGTGCGGAAAAGATAAATCAGACGCTCGCGGAGGCTTTTTTCGGAATTAAACCTGAGGAATTTGCCATCACGCTGAACGAAACTCCCGTGCAGGAGACTGGCGTGGAGTATGAGTTTATTTTCCCGGAGAATGCATCCAAAACAGGGGATTTGGTGACAGATTATGTCGCAATTCCAGATTTGGGGTCACTCAAGATTCAATACGCTGTTAAATTCAGAAAGCGGGGTCAGCATCTAAGCGCCGGACGTAGAGGGGCGAGAATTTATTGTAATGGCCGTCTCGCTGCCGGTCCATCGCTTTTTAAACTTCCTACAGGGATGCATAATTTCCACGCCCAGGATTATATGGAGGGGATTTTTGTTGCTGACGATATTGATCGACTAGGAATTGATTTCGTTAATACGAATCGAACACAGCTTCGAGAAGATAACGATATTGTTGATGCGGTTATTCAACACGTTTCGGATATCATGAAGGCCGCGATAGCTAGGCATGCAGCTTTCAAAGAAGGGAAGGTCGATGAGGAGATTCGCGAGACCGAAGCTGGGAAAATGATGACGCAGATTATAAGTCATCTGCCCTCGAAAACTAGGGGGCCGGCTTCGAAACTCTTGAAGACAATTGCCGGCCGATACGGCGCTGAAAGCGTCGAATTTAATCAATTAGCCCCCTTGGTTGTTCAGTCGATGAATGCCGGTGAGGTATTAATTCGTCTGATTGAATTGCAGTCGGATCCCGGCACAATTCATCGTATTACAAGTGAATTGGGTGAGCTTGCGGAAATCGAGAAGAGTGATTCTCTGAAGCTGTATCGCGGTCGCCGGAATGGTATTATTGCGCTTCGCAAGCTTATTGAGAAGGGTGATAATCTGTGGAAGCAGAAAGGGATCGAGGGTGAGTTGCAAAATCTCTTTAAACGTGATCCTTGGTTAATTAAGCCGGAATATTCGAATTATGTGACTAGTGATGAAAATCTGAATAGACTGGCTTCTAAGATTGCGAAGGTATTGGGTGTCGATAAATATTCGCCGATCATCAATGTCGATGGCAGTTATGATAAAGAGCGTCCCGATTTGGTATTTTTGATGTCGGATAGCGCGAGTCCACACGTCTTTACCATTGTAGAGCTTAAATCGCCAACTCTTCCGCTCCAGTTCGATCATTTAACTCAGCTAAAAAAATACATAGGGAAGGTGGAGAATTTCATTAGGACTGAGCTTAAGAAGCCTGCCACTGTTAACGGGTACTTGATCGGGTCCATGCCGGACTCAAATCCGAAAAAACAGAGTGAGGACGAACAGTTGCTCTTGAACGAAATTAAGAAGCGCGAGCCGAGCGCCGAGTGGGAGGTCATCGGTCTCGAAGAACTCCTCGCTCGCGCACAAGCGATTCATTCCGACGCGATCAAGGCTTTTGAGGCGCATCTTCAGGACAACGCCGTTGACGATTCGATAACGGTAGACGCGGCACTGGTCAGTAGCGCTGCAGCGTCGACAACGGATCCCGGGGCTTCGGGGGCGGTCGCGTCCGGAACTGCGTCGCAAAGTGGCGCGTCGGCGGTCAACGCATCTCGTCCGTCGAAGGCTGCCACTCCGAGTCACGGGAAAGGGCCCCAGAAGAAGGGGCGACGCGGCCGTCATGGTGCGCACAGGTAAGAGCGGTTGCTTGTTTGTGCCTCATGCGGGGCAACAAGAGGAGGGGGCTCGCGGGTGCTTTCAGAAGCGCTGGATGCGCAGGAGCGGCGGGCCCTATCGGGTTACAGGAGGGCTTGGCGAATCGCTGCTTTCTTGCCATGATGACGGCTTTTTAGTTGCCTGTGCGGTTTTGGTTGATTTGACGTATCGCTAGCGCGGAGCGTGTGGACAATTTTGTTCGAGATCGTTTTATGTGATATCGCCGCTTAAAAATAGAATGCTTAATATTAACCTGGTGAGAAATGAACAAAACAATTGATTTGTTCGCAGGGGCGGGTCTCATGACTGAAGGGTTTCGGCAGGCGGGATTTAGATCCATTTTTGCTGCCGAATCGGACGCGCGGGCGGTGGCCAGCTTTAATAGGAACTTAGATCCTGTCGCTCAGACGTGGGATGTCAGGCAGGTTGTGGATGGGCTCACTGCAGACGTAATCGTCGCCGGTCCCCCTTGCCAAGGATTTAGCTCTCTTGGAAAAATGGACAGCAATGATTATCGAAATAAACTGTCTCTTTCTGTTTTAGATTGGATTCGATCTGCAAATCCAAAGATCGCTGTTATCGAAAACGTTCCGCAATTTATTGAATCCAAATATTGGCGTGCGGTTGAGCGTGCCGCGAAAAAGCTCGGTTACGAGTCTGTTGTTTGGAAACTGAACGCTTCCGACTATGGAGCGCCGCAAAATCGATTACGCGTGTTTTGCGTTCTCTCGAGAATTGGTCTGCCACGGAAGCCGGAGGCAACCGTCGCTCGCGCAGTCACCGTACGTGAGGCATTTAAGGGCCTGTCAAAAGCCCCGAGCATAAAGATGCAGCATGTCGCCCCTGTTCCTGTCGGAGTCGCCGCGGAACGCATTAAGCTAATACCGCGGAACGGAGACAAGCGAGATCTGCTACGCCAAGCGCCACATTTGTGCCCACCGAGCTGGGCAAAAATGGGAGCACAAGCAACGGACGTGTGGGGGCGAATGAAATTTGACGCGCCCGCGAACACGCTTCGTTGCAGCTTTCAGAACGCATCGAAAGGTCGTTATCTCCACCCGACGGAAGACAGGGTCATTACGTTACGCGAAGGCGCAAGATTGCAAGGGGTTCCAGATGACTGGGTGTTCGAGGGGGATCGGTCGTCGATTGCGAGGCAGATAGGCAACGGCGTGCCAATACCCTTGGCAAAGGCAGTCGCACAAGCCATCTACGAAACGATGTCTAAGAGGCGGCAGGCTCAGCTAACGTCCGGCCGCAAAGTCGGAGTTGCAAGTTCCCGACGCGGCGAGTTGGCGGGCGGTGCGGCATATTGAGGTTAATTGGTCGCGGTGATGCCTCAGCGGCGTGATTCGCAATCGGGTTATTCCGTTGCCAGCTATGGTTCTGCGGTGGTCCAGTGCGACTAGCGTTCTCCGCTCCGTTGACGAGTCGGGAAAAGGTGCACGAGCTTGTTTCACGCATTCAGTTTTAATCGCCTGCATCACCCGCCTGCTAAGGCTTTCAGGTATCGCGATCAGCATTGTTTCACGGCAAGCCTGGCGCGTTAAGCGCCACGTGCTTCGTTGTGCGACATAACAGCGCTTATGTCAGATAGCAGTTTTCGATCGTTATAAAAGTGACGTCATACGTAATCGTGAGTCGGCTTGCGGTGGATGCCTTGACCGAAGCTACCTAGTCGAGCCTGAACAATCCTCGAAGCCTTATGGTGCAAGGCTTTGCGCTCTGAATGGGGTTGAGGGAATTGCAGGAAGCAGGCATATTAACGCGTAATTCCTGCATTTTTTGACGAGGTGCGGATG
>NZ_JAAGPQ010000109.1:0-23660 GCF_017104985.1 Paraburkholderia sp. Ac-20342
CGAGGCGCGCCGCTGGGCCGGCGAGGCGGTGCGCACTGTGTATCGCTTCGACGTGCGCACGCCCGAAGAATACGAGGCCGGCCACGTGCCCGGTTTTCGCAGCGCGCCGGGCGGCCAGCTCGTGCAGGAAACCGACATGTTCGCGCCGGTGCGCGGCGCGCGCGTGATCCTCGCGGACAGCGACGGCGTGCGCGCGAACATGAGCGCGTCGTGGCTTGCGCAGATGAACGTCGAGGTCTACGTGGTCGATGGGCTGACGGCCGCCGACTTCGCCGAGAAGGGCGCGGCGCCGCCCCCGCGTTATGCGGTGGCGCCGCCCGCGGCCGACGAAATCGCGCCGGCCGATCTCGCCGCGCTGCTGCAGGCGCCGGGCACCGCGGTGCTCGATTTCACGAGCAGCGCGAACTATCTGCAGCGGCATATTCCGGGCGCGTGGTTCGTGATCCGCAGCCAGTTCGCCGACGCGGTGCGCACGCTGCCCGACGCGAGGCGCTATGTGGTGACCAGCGGCAGCAGCCTGCTCGCGCGTTTCGTTGCGCCGGAACTCGCGGCCTTGACGCAGCGTCCGGTGCAGGTGCTCGCAGGCGGCACCGCGGCATGGATCGAGGCCGGCTTGCCGGTGGAAGCGGGCGGCACGCGCATGGCGTCGCCGCGCATCGACCGTTATCAGCGTCCCTATGAAGGCACCGACAACGCGCGCGAAGCGATGAGCGCGTATCTGGAGTGGGAGCAGGGGCTCGTTGCGCAACTTGCACGCGACGGCACGCATGGGTTCAGGGTGATTTGAGTGTAGCGACTCAAGCGCGAGCAAGACGCACCTCGGCGAAAGCCGTGCGAATCCTCTGCCGATTCGGTGTAAACGCGCTCTCGTCTAAAACCGCCAATGCGTTTAGATTAGCGGCATCTGGAAGGCTTATCGAGGGACCAGGGCGGCCATACAAGGCAGCGGTTTGTCATTCCGGCGATGGCGCGAGGTGAGCCGCCAAGGTTGCTCATCGCTTCGCCGGAACCAGACCGCTGCGCGTCGTCCGCGGTGCTTCGCGCGAGGCGGCTCAGGCCGCCGTCACTTTCCGGTTGACCCTATCGACCGAACGGGCGACGCGTTGTACAGCGTCGCCTTTTTGCTTCTGGGCGCGGGTTTTCGGTGAGGCGGCCGGCGGTTGTCTCGCGTGCCGCTCCTGTGGGTTTCTTCCCGCTTCTTCGTTCTTCACGGGCTGGGCGCGGCCGGCTTTGCCGCTGATTTCGCCCGCCGGTTCCGTCCCTGCTTCCGTATCCCGCCGCACGCATCGCACCCGCATCGCTCGCGGTTTTCCGCTTGCCCAGTTATCCTTGTAGTACACACTACAGACCGGCCTCGCGCGCCTGAGCCTGAGATGGCGCGCAACCGGACAGGAATTGCCCGTGAGCCTCAAACCGCTTGGTATCGCATGGCTGGCAGCGTGCTTCGCGCTGGCCGGCTGCGACCAACAGCAGAGCGATCAAGCCGTGCAAAAACTCAAGGACTTCTTCAACGCCATCAAGCCCGATGCGCTATTGCTCAAGGACATGACGCCGGGCGTCACGACCGAAGCGCAGATCCGCTCGCAGATGGGCAAGCCCGAAACCGAGCGCACCTTCACCGACGGCTCGAAGCGCTTCGAATATCCGCGTGGTCCGCAAGGTCTCAACACGTACATGGTCGACATCGATCGGGACGGCAAGCTGCAAGCCATCACGCAGGTGCTGACCGCCGCGAACTTCGCGAAGATCCACGCGGGCATGAGCGAAGACGAAGTGCGCCGTCTGCTCGGCAAGCCCGGCGAGATCGCGGTGTATCCGCTCAAGCCGGAGACCGTGTGGAGCTGGAAGTGGCGCGAAGGCGGCGTGACCGAAGAGGGCATCTTCAATGTTCACTTCGACCGCAATCTGCGGGTCTACACCACGTCGCGCTCAGACGTGGTACGGGGGCGCTAGGCAACGTGAGAGCAGGGCGGAAAGAACGGGGAGCGGCATGATACGTCGACGTCGATACAACCGGATCGGCCTGGTGTTGGGAGGCGGCGCGGCGCGTGGCTGGGCGCATATCGGCGCGATCCGCGCGCTGCACGAGGCGGGCATCAAGCCCGACGTCGTGTGCGGCACGTCGATCGGCGCGCTGGTCGGCGCGGTCTATGCGAACGGCGACCTCGACTGGCTCGAGGAGTGGGTCTCGCGGCTCACGTGGCAGACGGTGGTGCGTCTGCTCGATCTGCGTATCTCGGGCGGCCTGCTCGGTGGCCGCAAGGTGGTCCAGCTTTTTGCCGACAAATTCAACGGCTGCTCGATCGCGCAGTTGCAGATGCCGTTCGCGGCGGTCGCGACCGAACTCGATACGGGCCGCGAAATCTGGTTGCAGGACGGCAGCACGATCGACGCAGTACGCGCATCGATTGCGATTCCGGGGATTTTCGCGCCGGTGTGGCACAACGGCGTATGGCTCGTCGACGGCGGCCTGAGCAATCCGGTGCCGGTGTCGGTCGCGCGCGGCATGCGCGCGGACTGCGTGATCGCCATCGATCTGAACAACGACATCCTGAACGGCCGCGACTTCGGCGGCGCGGTGGTCGAAACGCCCGCGCTCGATCCCGATGCGCCGCCGCCCGTCTCGCTGCGCCGCAACGGCAAGCCCTGGCCGCGCTGGCTCGCGCCTGCCGAGACGAGCGTCGCCAGCGATGTGCGCGTGCCGCCGAAGCCGAGCGCGCATGTGCCGTCGATGCTCAGTTCGATCGCGCAAAGCATCGACATCATGCAGGTGCGGATCACGCGCAGCCGGCTTGCCGGCGAACCGGCCGACATCCTGATCCAGCCGCGTCTGGGCGGCATGGGTATTTTCGATTTCCATCGCGCGGCGCCGGCCATCGAGGAAGGGCGCGCGGCAGTCGAATACATGCTGCCGGCGATCCGCGCGCGGCTCGCGCTCGACTGACGTTGGCCGCCGGGCCGGCGCGTTTAGTCCAACAGCGCCGCGAGCGCGGGCGGCGCGCCTTCGAGAGCGAACGGATTGAGAAACTGGCGCCGCCACATCAATTCGCGTTCGACCTCGCTCAGTTGTGCGTCGGCGCACACCGCGTCCCAGTGTTCGAGGATCACTTCGATGTGTCGGCGCACGAGCGCCACGGCTTCGTCGTGCGCGAGCAGGAAGAGCGGCGCGGCCTTCAGGCAGGTGTCGATGCGGCTGAAACGGTCGTCGCCGACGATCAGCATCGCCTGGGTCGCTTCGTTGCCCGCGCGCGCCTGCGGGCAGATGTCGTAGGCCGGCGTGAGTGTCAGCTCGCGGCCGTTCCAGTAGGCGGCGTGATTGCGCGCGTGATCGTCGGTATTGCCGCACAGCACGTTGAATACGAGGCGCGCGAAGAGCTGTCTGAGCGTCGCGGCCGGATTCGTGAAGCGATGACGGATCAGCGTCGCGAATTCCTCGTAGCTCGCATAGCGCGCCATCATTTCGTCGAGTTCGAACAGCGTGAGCGCCGACACCATGGCGCGGCGCTGCCAGCCGTGCTCGCCGAGCGCGCGGTCGAAGCGCTCGATGAGCAGCACGTCCTTACCGCCGACGTGTTCGAGCGTGACCGGCGCGGCGTCGATGCCGGCCGCGGCCGCGAGGCGCATCGCGATGTATTCGGCCTTCACGACGCTGTACACGTCGCCCTGCGAGGAAAACTTCGCGATGAACTTGCGCTCGGGCGTCGTGATCATCGCCTTCGGCCGCGCGCCGCCGATCGAGCTGCCGTGAAACAGGGCGCGCTCGAGATCGGGGCTCAGCTTCACGCCGCGCTCGACGCTCGCCACCGCGTTCTGCAGATCGCTGAGCGAGGCGGTGGCGGTTTCGCGCGGCACGTATTCGGTGGGCGAGAGCTGGAAGTCGAGCGCGCCGATACGGTCCGAGCCCGATTCCAGCAGATAGGTCATCTCGTCGAACTCGCCGGTATCGATCTGCGCGCCACGCGTGCCGAGCTTGCGATTGATGATGACGCGCCGGCCCCACGCGTCCGGCGCCGCGTCGCGGATGCAGCCGGGCATCGTCAGGCCGTTGAGCAGCGGCAGCGTGCCGCGCCGCAGCGGCAGCTCGGGATCGTAGAGCGGGATCGCATGTTCGCGCGCGAGGTAGCTCTGGCCGTAGTTGAACAGCATCTGCTCGCCGGCCGCGACGAGGCGCCCGGCCACCACCGGCTCGGTCGCGCCGGGCAGCCAGGTCCACACGAAGGCTTCGTTGTAGGCGGAATCAGAAGTCATCTCGGGCTTCGATGCGAGGTGCGCGCACAGCGCGTGGCAGCAGCGTCAGCAGTTCGGCGTTGGCGCGCAAAGCGGCGCTGAGACCCGACGGATCGGCGTCGAACAGACGGACGCCGACGACCGCCGCGGCCTCGAACACCGCGCCGATCGAGCAGCGCGGGTCGCCTTTCTCGATGCGTTGGACGAGGCTGCGCGACAGCCCTGCGCGCTCGGCCAGTTGCGCCGCGGTGATCTTGCGCTCGAGCCGCGCGCGGCGGATCAGCTGGCCGAGCAGACGCGCGGCGTCGAGGCTGTAACGCGAGGCGGCACGGGTGGCGGGAGTGGCCATGGAAACGTGAAGTGGTTCATATATGAGTCGTAAAGGGCCTTCGTGACTCATCTGTGAGCCATTATGGGTTCTTATCCGAGAAAAAACAATGAATGACTCGTATATGAGTCGCAAAGGCCCTTTATGGCTCATATATGGGTCATCTCTGCCGGTATCGCCTGGAATGGGCGAGGTGGCGACCCTCGCGCGGGCTATCGAAAAAGCGACCCCAAACTTGCGAAATCGCAGCACGGCTCAACGCATGCGCCGCGCCTGACAAAACCCCATCCCTTGTAAAACCGGGCGCCCCGGGCGGTGCGAGGCGCCGATTCGTGCAATGCTGCGACGCAGCAGGACGCCGGCCCTCTGTTTGAGAAATTGATTTTCGCTTGCGAGACTGCGCGCCATGCCGGAGCAACGCGCAGGCCACGAAGCCGCCGCGAGCCGTGCCAATTCAACAAAACCTCGATGGAGACACGCGTGTTCCTATACGGCTTTGGTCCCGTGCTGCTCGCCGGCACGCTCCAGACGATCGAGCTGTCCGTTCTGTCGCTGGCGGCCGCCGTGCTGCTCGGTCTCGCGGGCGCGGCGGCGAAACTTTCGTTCAACCGGCCCTTGCGGGCCATCGCGACCGGCTACACGACGCTGATCCGCTCGGTGCCCGACCTCGTGCTGATGCTGCTGCTGTTCTACAGCATCCAGATGGCCGTCAACGACGTCACCGACGTGCTCGATCTGCCGCAGTTCGACATCGATCCGTTCGTGGCCGGCGTGCTGACGCTCGGCTTCATCTACGGCGCGTACTTCACCGAGACTTTTCGCGGCGCGTTTCTCGCGGTGCCGCGCGGCCAGCTCGAAGCGGGCAGCGCGTACGGCATGAGCGGCGTGCGCGTATTCACGCGCATCCTGTTCCCGCAGATGATGCGCTTCGCGCTGCCCGGCATCGGCAACAACTGGCAGGTGCTCGTGAAGGCCACCGCGCTCGTGTCGATCATCGGTCTCGCCGACGTCGTCAAGGCCGCGCAGGACGCGGGCAAGAGCACCTTCAACATGTTCTTCTTCATCCTCGTCGCCGCGCTGATCTATCTGGCGATCACCACGGTCTCGAACCTCGTACTGATCTGGCTGAACCGCCGCTATTCGACCGGCGTGCGGCACGCGGAGCTTTGAACGCCATGCTCGACATCCTCACGCAATTCTGGCAAGCGTACCTGTTTTGGGACGGCCAGCGCATCTCGGGTCTCGCGGTCACGCTGTGGCTGCTGGTCGCGTCGATCGCGATCGGTTTCGTGTGCGCGGTGCCGCTCGCGGTCGCGCGCGTCTCGAAGAAGCGCTGGCTCTCGACGCCGGTGCGTCTCTACACCTACGTGTTTCGCGGCACGCCGCTCTACGTGCAACTGCTGTTGATCTACACCGGCGTGTACAGTCTCGCGTTCGTGCGCGCGCACAGTCTGCTCGACGCGTTCTTTCGCAGCGGCTTTCACTGCGCGATCCTCGCGTTCGCACTGAACACCTGCGCGTACACGACCGAGATTTTCGCGGGCGCGATCCGTTCGACCTCGCACGGCGAAGTGGAGGCGGCGCGCGCCTACGGCATGAGCGGGTTCACGATGTACCGGCGCATTGTGATACCGTCCGCGCTGCGCCGGGCCCTGCCGTTGTACAGTAACGAGGTGATCCTGATGCTGCACGCGACCACGGTCGCGTTCACGGCCACGGTGCCCGACCTCCTGAAGGTCGCGCGCGACGCGAACTCGGCGACCTACCAGTCGTTCAACGCATTCGGGCTCGCGGCGCTGATTTATCTCGTCGTGTCGTTCGCGCTGGTGGCGCTGTTCCGGCGCGCCGAGCGGCGCTGGCTTGCGTATCTCGCGGTGCGTACGCATTGAGCGCGCGTTGACGCTATCGCATCGGGCGCCGCGCGCTTCGGCAAGGCGGCGTTCGCACCAGACTGATCCGTATTTTCACTGGGAGAGCATCTTGCTCCATACCACCCAAACCGAAGCTTGCAAGCTCGCCGCGCAGGACATCCACAAGCGCTACGGCGACAATGAAGTGCTCAAGGGCGTCTCGCTCAACGCGAACAAGGGCGACGTAATCAGCATCATCGGCGCGAGCGGTTCGGGCAAGAGCACCTTCCTGCGTTGCATCAACTTTCTGGAGCGGCCGAACGCCGGGCAGATCATCGTCGACGGCGAAGCGGTGAAGACGAAGACCGATCGCGCCGGCAATCTCGAAGTCGCCGATCACAGGCAGTTGCAGCGCATCCGCACGAAGCTCGCGATGGTGTTCCAGCACTTCAACCTGTGGGCGCACATGAACGTGCTCGAGAACGTGATCGAAGCGCCGATTCATGTGCTCGGTCTGAAGCGCAAGGACGCCGAGGAGCGGGCGCGCGAATATCTCGAGAAGGTCGGGCTTGCGTCACGCGTCGAGAAGCAGTACCCGTCGCATCTGTCGGGCGGCCAGCAGCAGCGCGTTGCGATTGCGCGCGCGCTCGCGATGGACCCGGACGTGATGCTGTTCGACGAGCCGACTTCCGCGCTCGACCCCGAACTCGTCGGCGAAGTGCTGAAGGTCATGCAGAAGCTCGCCGAGGAAGGCCGCACGATGATCGTCGTCACGCACGAAATGGGCTTCGCGCGCAACGTCTCGAACCATGTGATGTTTCTGCACCAGGGCCGCACCGAGGAAGAGGGCGATCCCGCCGAGGTGCTGAGCGCGCCGTGCAGCGAGCGCCTCAGGCAGTTCCTCTCCGGCAGCCTGAAGTAACGTGCCGCGCGCTTTGCAGCGGTAACCGATGGCCCGCCCGTCCAGCCCGGCTCGCACGACGCAGGTCGCGATCGTCGCATTGCCGCCCGTGTCGATGTCGGGCGTCGGGCCTATTGTCGACGTGCTCAATCTCGCCAACGAAATCGACGGCCGCGCGCTGTACCGCGTGCAGGTCTGTTCGTGGGACGGCCGCGCGGTGCCGCTCGCGGGCGGCGCGCAATGGCCCGCCGATGCCGCGTTCGGCGACGCGATCGCGTGCGACTGGCTCATCGTCGTCAGCGAGCGCTTTCAGCAGTTCGCCGACTATCGTCTGTTTCTCGCGAGCCTCGCGCGCGTCGGCCGGCGCACGCCGCTCGTCACTGGCATTCATCATGGCGTGTGGTGGCTCGCCATGGCGGGGCAGTTGTCCGGCTATCGCGTCAGCGTGAACTGGGAAACCTATCAGCAGTTCTCCGAACAATTCGAGCGCTCGATCGTCACGCAGCAGATCTTCGAGATCGACCGCGATCGCGCGACCTGCGCGGGCGGCCAGGCGAGCGTCGATTTCATGCTCGCGATGATCGGCCGCGAGCATGGTCCCGAACTCGCGGAACGCATTGCCGATACGCTCGGCGTCGGAGTGTTGCGCAACGGCGAGGTGCGTCAGCGCATTCCGTTCGTGACCGCGCCGGGCGAGCGCCATCCGCGCCTGAACGACGCGTTGCTGCTGATGGAGGCGAACATCGAGGACCCGCTCACGACCGATGAAATCGCCGGCCTCGTCGGCGTCTCGCGGCGGCAACTGGAGCGGCTGTTTCGCCAGTATCTCGGCGCGATGCCGTCCAAATACTATCTGGGGCTGCGGCTGTCGAAGGCGCGTACGCAATTGCAGCGCACCAGCAAATCGGTCGTGCAGATCAGCCTCGCGTGCGGGTTTGCGTCGGCGGCGCATTTTTCGAACGCGTATCGCGAGCGTTTCGGCGTCACGCCGCGCGAGGATCGCCGCAACTGGATCGACCGGCAGACCGGCGCGCACGGCGGCGCGGGCAGCGAGCCGCGGCCGGCCGCGATGATCGAGCGGCCCGAGGTGGATTGAGCGCGGCCGGCCGCGGCGGCGGCGAGGCAGATTCCCGGCAGCGGCCGCCGCGCGTGGAACCGCATGGAAAGCGTCGCGTATGCGCAAGACGTATCGCGCGTGGTTTCCTACACTAGCTGTATTACCCGTTACCCGTGAGAGGATTTGCCATGAACGACCTGACTGTGACACGACAGACCTTCGACGAAGTCATGGTGCCGGTGTTTTCCCCCGCCGCCTTCGTACCGGATCGCGGTCTCGGCTCGCGCGTCTGGGACACGCAAGGCCGCGACTATATCGACTTCGCCGGCGGCATCGCCGTGACCGCGCTCGGTCATGCGCATCCCGAGCTGCTGAAGGTGCTGCACGAGCAGGGCGGCAAGCTCTGGCACATCGGCAATGGCTACACGAACGAGCCGGTGCTGCGCCTTGCGAAGCGCCTCGAAAACCTGACCTTCGCCGACCGCGCGTTTTTCGCCAACTCGGGCGCCGAGGCGAACGAGGCGGCGCTCAAGCTCGCGCGCCGCGTCGCGTTCGACCGCCACGGCGCGCAGAAAGCCGAAATCATCTCGTTTGCGCAGTCGTTCCATGGCCGCACGCTGTTCACGGTCAGTGTCGGCGGCCAGCCGAAGTACTCGGAAGGCTTCGGCCCGGTGCCGGCCGGCATCACGCATCTGCCGTACAACGACATCGAGGCGGCGAAGAAGGCAATCGGCGCACAGACCTGTGCGGTGATCGTCGAGCCGATCCAGGGCGAAGGCGGCGTGATCCCGGCCGACCCGGCGTTCCTCAAGGTACTGCGCGAAGCATGCGACCAGCACAACGCGCTGCTGATTTTCGACGAAGTGCAAACCGGGGTGGGCCGTAGCGGCTACTTCTATGCGTACCAGGACACGGGCGTGACGCCGGATATCCTGACCACCGCGAAGGCGCTCGGCAACGGCTTCCCGATCGGCGCGATGCTGACCACCCAGGAGCTCGCCGCGCATTTCAAGGTCGGCGTGCATGGCACGACTTACGGCGGCAATCCGCTCGGCTCGGCGATCGCGGAAAAAGTGGTCGAGCTCGTCAGCGACCCGAAGCTGCTCGAAGGCGTGCGCTCGCGCGGCGCGACGCTGAAGGGCCACCTCGCGAAGCTCAACGAGCGCTTCGGGCTCTTCACCGAAGTGCGCGGCAAGGGGTTGCTGATCGGCGCCGAACTGAACGACACGTACAGGGGGCGCGCGAAGGATTTCGTCACCGCGGCCGGCCAGCATGGCGTCATCATGCTGATGGCGGGGCCGGACGTGCTGCGCTTCGTGCCGTCGCTGATCATGCCGCTCGACGACATGGCCGAAGGCTTCGCGCGTCTCGAGAAGGCGTTCGGCGAACTTGTCGGCACGGCCCAGGCCGCCTCGCACTGATCCACGGCCACGCGTTCATGCATAACGACACGCTCTCGGACACGCACACGCACATGCACCCGCAGCGGATCATGCGTCACATTCAACAGGAACGATGATGCTATTCGTACGTCCAGGCCGCCTCGCCGATCTCGATGCGCTCGAACATATGGCGCGCACCGCGCAGCCGGTGCTGCATTCGCTGCCGCACGACCGGCGCGCGCTCGAAGCGCGCGTCGCGCTGTCGGAAGACTCGTTTCGCGCGGAAGTCGATTTTCCGGGCGAGGAGTTCTATCTGTTCGTGCTCGAAGACCCGGCGAGCGGCAAGCTCATGGGCACCGCGAGCATCGTCGCGGCGGCCGGTTATGCGGACCCGTTCTACGCGTTTCGCAACGACGCGCTGATTCATGCGTCGCGCGAACTGCACGTGAACCGCAAGATTCACGCGCTGACGATGTCGCACGAGCTGACCGGCAAGAGCCGGCTCGCGGGCTACTACATCGACCCGTCGCTGCGCGGCGATGCCGCCGCGCAGCTGATGTCGCGTGCGCGCATGATGTACATCGCCGCGAATCGCAAGCGCTTCACGCCCGAGGTGTTCTCGCTGCTGCTCGGCGTCACCGACGAGAACGGCGTGTCGCCGTTCTGGGAAGCGGTGGGGCGCAAGTTCTTCGGCCGCGATTTCGCCGACATCGAAATCGAATCGGGCGGCCGCAGCCGCACGTTCATTGCCGAAGTGATGCCGACCTATCCGATCTATGTGCCGCTGTTGCCCGAAGCGGCGCAGCGCGTGCTCGGCGAGCCCGATGCGAACGCGCTGCTCGCCTACGAGATTCATCTCGAGGAAGGCTTCGAGACCGATCGCTACGTCGACATTTTCGACGCGGGTCCGGTCCTGACCGCGCAGGTCGATCGCAGTGTCAGCGTGAAGCACAACGAAACGCGCGTCGTGCGCGAGGCGCCCGCGCCGCGCGGCGAAACCTACCTGATCGCGCACAACGGCGCCGATGGCGCGTTCCGCTGCGTGCTCGGCGAACTCGCGCCGGGCAAGGCGTCGGGCGCCGCCTTGTCGCAGGCGGCGCGCGCCGCGCTCGGCGTGCGCGAAGGCGACGCGGTGCGCTGCGTGCCGCTGCATCAGCCGCAGGATGAACATTCGGGAGAAGCGCAATGATCGTCGTTCGCGTGGTGCAACGAGGCGATGTGGATGCGCTGATGCGGCTCGCGCAGGAAACCGGGCCGGGCCTGACCACCTTCAAGCCGGACCGCGATGCGCTCGCGGCACGCGTCGAACGCGCGCGCCGCACGCTGGAAGACCGGGCCGAGCCGCACGAGGCCGGCTACTTCTTCGTGATGGAAGACACGGCGACCGGCGACATAGCCGGCGTGTGCGGCATCGAAACGGCGGTGGGGCTGCGGCAGCCGTTCTACAACTATCGCGTGAGCACGGTCGTGCATGCGAGCCAGGACCTCGGCATCTGGACGCGCATGCATGCGCTGAACATTTCGCATGACCTCACCGGCTATGCGGAGGTGTGCTCGCTGTTTCTGAGCCCGCGTTATCGCGCGAGCGGCGTCGGCGGTCTGCTGTCGCGCTCGCGCTTCATGTTTTTCGCGCAGTTTCGCGAGCGTTTTCCGCAGCGTCTATGCGCGGAGATGCGCGGCCATTTCGACGCGGAAGGCACCTCGCCGTTCTGGCGCGCGGTCGGCTCGCATTTCTACCAGATCGATTTCAACGCGGCCGATTATCTGAGTTCGCATGGCCGCAAGGCGTTTCTCGCCGAGCTGATGCCGCGTTATCCGGTGTACGTCGAGTTGCTGCCCGAAGAGGCGCAGCGCTGCGTCGGCCTCACGCATAGCGACACGATTCCCGCGCGCCGCATGCTCGAAGCGGAAGGGCTGCGCTACGAGAATCACGTCGATATCTTCGACGCGGGCCCGGTGCTCGAATGCCATATTGCCGATCTGCGCACCGTGCGCGAGAGCGTGGTGGTCGCGGCCGAAATCGGCGAGGCTGCGGAACCCGCTGCGCAGGACGGAGCGAAGTCGATGGTATCGAATACGTCGCTCGGAGATTTTCGCGTCGGCGTGGTGGCGGGCGTGCCGCACGCAGGCGGGTTCCGCCTGAGCGCCGCCGAGGCCGCCGCGCTCGGCGTCAAGGCCGGCGATCCGCTGCGGGTGCTGCCGTCGAAACACAAACAGGGATGATTATGAGCGAGCTTTTTATCGACGGCGGCTGGGCTGCCGGCATCGGACCCGCGTTCGCATCGCGCAACCCCGGCACGGGCGCGGTGGTGTGGCAAGGCAACAGCGCCTCGGCGGACGACGTCGATCGCGCGGTACGCAGCGCGCGGCGCGCATTCGCGGCATGGTCGGCGCTGACGCTCGACGAGCGCTACGCGGTGGTGCGCCGCTTCGCCGCGCTCGTGACCGAGCGCAAGGAAGCGCTCGCCGCAGCGATCGGCCGCGAGACCGGCAAGCCGCTCTGGGAAGCGCGTACCGAAGCGGCCTCGATGGCCGCGAAGGTCGAGATCTCGATCCAGTCGTACAACGAACGCACCGGCGAAAAACGCTCGGCGATGGCCGATGGCACCGCGGTGCTGCGGCATCGTCCGCATGGCGTGGTGGCCGTGTTCGGCCCGTATAACTTCCCGGGCCATCTGCCGAACGGGCATATCGTGCCTGCGTTGATCGCGGGTAACGCGGTCGTGTTCAAGCCGTCCGAACTCGCACCCGGCGTTGCCGCGCTCACCGTGCAGATCTGGCGCGACGCGGGCTTGCCCGCCGGCGTGCTCAATCTCGTGCAGGGCGAGAAAGACACCGGCATCGCGCTGGCGAATCACCGGCAGATCGACGGCTTGTTCTTCACCGGTAGTTCGGATACCGGAACATTGCTGCACAAACAGTTCGGCGGCCGGCCCGAGATCGTGCTTGCGCTCGAGATGGGCGGCAACAATCCGCTCGTGATCGGGCCCGTGGCGGACCTCGACGCCGCCGTGCATCACACGATTCAATCGGCGTTTCTGTCGGCGGGGCAGCGCTGCACCTGCGCGCGCCGCATCTTCGTGCCCGACGATGCGTTCGGTGAGCGCTTCCTCGCGCGCCTGACTGAAGTGAGCGCGCGCATTGGCGTCGGCGAATACGATGCCGAGCCGCAGCCGTTCATGGGGGCTGTCGTGTCGGCGCGCGCGGCCTCGCGTTTGATGAGCGCGCAGGAAAATCTGCTTGCGCGCGGCGCGAAGGCGCTGCTGAAAATGGCGCAACGCGATCCGCAGCTCGGCTTCGTCACGCCCGCGATTCTCGACGTGACCGGCGTGCAGGATCTGCCCGACGAGGAGCACTTCGGCCCGCTCGCGCAGATCATCCGCTACCGCGACTTCGACGCCGCGCTCGAACAGGCGAACGATACCGAATTCGGTCTCTCGGCGGGCCTGCTCGCCGACGACGAAGCCCTGTGGACGCATTTCCAGCGCACGATCCGCGCGGGCATCGTCAACTGGAACCGGCCGACCAACGGCGCTTCGTCGGGCGCGCCGTTCGGCGGTCCGGGCCGCTCGGGCAATCACCGGCCGAGCGCGTACTATGCGGCCGACTACTGCGCCTACCCGATGGCCTCGGTCGAGAGCGCGCAACTGCATATGCCCGCGAGCGTCTCGCCGGGCCTTCAATTCTAAGGATCGACGATGCTGCAAGCCACTGAAGCCAATTTCGACGGCCTGGTCGGCCCGACTCACAACTATGCGGGGCTCTCGTTCGGCAATGTCGCGTCGCAGAACAACGAGAAGTCGGTCGCGAATCCGAAGGCCGCCGCGCGCCAGGGTCTGCGCAAGATGAAGCAGTTGGCCGACCTCGGTTTTCATCAGGGCGTGTTGCCGCCGCAGGAGCGTCCCTCGATGCGGCTGTTGCGCGAACTCGGCTTTTCCGGCGACGACGCTTCGGTCATCGCCCGTGTCGCGCAGAACGCGCCCGAGTTGCTGGCCGCCGCGAGTTCGGCCTCGGCGATGTGGACCGCCAACGCGGCGACCGTGAGCCCGTCGTCCGATACGCACGACGGCCGCGTGCATTTCACGCCGGCCAATCTGTGCAGCAAGCTGCATCGCGCGATCGAGCACGAGTCGACGCGCCGCACGCTGCGCGCGATGTTTAGCGATACCGACCGTTTCGTCGTGCACGAGGCGCTGCCCGGCACGCCCGCGCTTGGCGACGAAGGTGCCGCGAACCACACGCGCTTTTGCGAGCAATACAGCGCGCGCGGCGTCGAATTCTTTGTGTACGGCCGCAGCGAGTATCGTCGCGGGCCGGAGCCGAAGCGTTATCCGGCGCGTCAGACCTTCGAGGCGAGCCGCGCCGTCGCGCATCGTCATGGCTTGCAGGAAGCCGCGACCGTCTATGCGCAGCAGAACCCGGACGTAATCGACGCGGGCGTGTTTCATAACGACGTGATCGCGGTCGGCAATCGCAACACGTTGTTCTGCCATCAACTCGCGTTCGTCGAACAGAGCGCGGTGTACGACGAACTGCGCTCGAAGCTCGCGCACCTGCATGCGGGCTTCAACGTGATCGAAGTGCCCGATGCGCAGGTCGGCGTTGCCGATGCCGTGACGTCGTATCTGTTCAACAGCCAGTTGCTGACGCGTCCCGACGGCAAGCAGGTGCTCGTGGTGCCGCAGGAGTGCCGCGAGAATCTGCGCGTGGCCGCGTATCTCGACGAACTGACGTCGCATCGCGGGCCGATCGACGAAGTGCTCGTGTTCGATCTGCGCGAGAGCATGAAGAACGGCGGTGGTCCGGCGTGTTTGCGTCTGCGCGTCGTGCTCGACGACACCGAACGTGCGGCCGTCGCGCCGGGCGTATGGATCGACGACACGCTGTTCGGCCGCCTCGATGCGTGGATCGAGAAGCACTATCGCGACCGTCTCGCGCCGGCCGATCTGACCGATCCGCAACTGCTCGTCGAATCGCGCACCGCGCTCGATGAACTGACGCAGATTCTCGACCTCGGTTCGCTCTATGACTTCCAGCGCTGAGTCTGCGATGTCGGCCGCGATCCCGATGCTCGACGATTTCCTCGCATGGACGCTCGCGGGCAGGCGGCCTGCCGCGCATGAAGCGCAGGGCGTGTGCGCGAATGGCGTGCACTGGTCATGGCTCGACGAGGGTGTGCTCATGATGGAGCCGACGCAGGCACCAATGCAGAGGTCGACTCAAGCCGCCACGCACGGCTCCATCGGAAAACCCGCCATCCCGCGCAGCGTACTGGTCTCGGCCGGCGTCCACGGCGACGAAACCGCGCCGATCGAACTGCTTTCGCGCATGATCGCCGATCTCGCGCGGGGCCGTGCCGCGCTCGCGTGCCGCCTGCTCGTGATTCTCGGCAACGTCGATGCGATGCGTGACGGCTCTCGTTATCGCGACGACGATCTGAACCGTCTCTTCAGCGGCCGTCATCTGCAATTGCCGCACAGCCACGAAGCGCCGCGCGCGGCGGCGCTCGAAGCGGCCGCGACGCGCTTCTTCGCGGCGGCGTCCGAGGCGCCCGGCGCGCGCTGGCACATCGACATGCATACGGCGATTCGCGCCTCCGCGTTCGAGCGTTTCGCGCTGCTGCCGCATACCGGCAAGCCGTTTTCGCGTGCGATGTTCGAATGGCTCGGCGAGGCGCGCATCGGCGCGGTGCTGCTGCATACGACGAAGGGCAACACGTATTCGCATTTCACCGCGCAGGCGTGCGGCGCCGAGGCTTGCACGCTCGAACTGGGCAAGGTGCGTCCGTTCGGCGAGAACGACCTCACGCGTTTCGCGGGCGCCGACCTCGCAGTGCGCGCGCTGCTCGCCGGAACGCGGGTCGGCGCGCAAGCGCATCAGCCAACGAATCAGCGAACCGATGCGGAATCCGATACGGAATTCGCCGCACCCGCGGCCATGCCGCGCGTCTTCACCGTGATCGATCAACTGACCAAGCAAAGCGATGCCTTCGAGCTGCTGCTAGCGCCCGACGTGCCGAACTTCACACCGTTCGCGAAGGGCACCTTGCTCGCGCGCGACGGCGAGTATCGCTATACGGTTCGGCACGACGAAGAGCGCATCGTGTTTCCGAACGCAACCGTCAAGCCCGGCTTGCGCGCCGGGCTGCTCGTGATCGAAACCACCGCCGACACGCTGTCCAGACTTGTCTAGACAGGTTCCGTGTACAATCGCGGGCGTCGCGGCGCTCGCACCATCACGCCGGCCGCGCGAGCCGGCCGCATTCCGTGCGGCGAAGCTGTCCGTGCCGGTCAGGCTCCGTCCTGGTCAACCCCGTAGAGGAACCCCCGTAATGAAGATGAATTGGCCCAACATGGCCGCGCTCGCGCTGTTCGCGGCGGCGGCGCTGACGGCAGGCAGCGCGTCGGCGGCGGATATCAAGGAAGTGCGCTTCGGTGTCGAGGCGTCGTATGCGCCGTTCGAATCGAAGTCGCCGAGCGGTGAATTGCAGGGCTTCGACATCGACGTCGGCAATGCCGTGTGCGCGAAGCTGAAGGCCAGATGCGTGTGGGTCGAGAACTCGTTCGACGGCCTGATCCCGGCACTCGAAGCGCGCAAGTTCAACGCGATCAACTCGGACATGACGATCACCGACCAGCGTCGCCAGGCGATCGACTTCACCGATCCGATCTACACGATCCCGAACCAGATGATCGCGAAGAAGGGCAGCGGTCTGCAGCCGACGCCGGCATCGCTGAAGGGCAAGCACGTCGGCGTGCTGCAGGGCACGATCCAGGAAACCTATGCGAAGGCGCGCTGGGCGCCGGCCGGTGTCGACGTCGTGCCGTATCAGACGCAGGACCAGATCTACGCGGACCTCGTCTCGGGCCGTCTCGATGCGTCGTTCCAGGATGCCGAAGCGGCTTCGAAGGGCTTTCTGAAGAAGCCGCAGGGCGCGGGCTTCGAGTTCGCCGGTCCGGCCGTCAGCGACGAGAAGCTGCTCGGCGCGGGCGTCGGCTACGGCGTGCGCAAGAACGACAAGGCGCTGAAGGACGCGCTGAACGGCGCGCTGAAGGAACTGAAGTCGGACGGCACGATCGACCGCCTCGCCGCGAAGTACTTCGACGTGAACGTCGTGCTGAAGTAAGCGGCGTTGCGCATCGCGGGAGTCGCGACGCGCGGGGCTGCGACGAGCATCGCCAGGAACGGCCGCACAGCGATGTGCGGCCGTTTGCATTGGCGTTTCCGCACGGCTGCGTGGCGTGCCGATCAGGCTCGTCGCCCGCGTGGAAATAATGAAAGACCGTCGATTAATATTTCGGGTAATGGCTTCGCAAGCATGCTGGCATCTGAACGGCTGCGATAAAATCACGGGGCATAACGCCACGCGCGGCGGCTCTCATGAGCGTCATAAAAAACGCGCACAGTACGGCGAAAACACAAAACACAATACGGCGCACATACAGCGCCGGACAACAGCGGCCAGGCGCCAGCGGCGTCGAGCGGGGACCGGAATGACCATCATCGCAATCGAGACTCATAGCCCGAGCGGCGCGACCGACGACGCATCGTTGAGCGCCAGCTTCGCGCGGCAGCCCATTCTGAACCGGGACGGCATGCTGTGCGGTTACGAGATCAAGGTGCGGGCGCCTGAAGTGCCGCTCGAAGCAATAAACGAAGCAGCACACGAAGAAGCGGACAAAGCCACGGACAAAGCGCAGGACGCCGACACCTTGCCCGGCCGCGCGCCGACGCCCGCGCAACGTGTCGCCCGCGCGATCGCTCGCGGCCTCGTGCAAGGCGAGGTGCGCGGCGCGCTGACCGGCCATCCCGCCTATGTCGACGTGAGCCGCGAACTGCTGCTCGACGACGCGATCCTCAGATTGCCCGCCGAGCGCTTCATGCTCGAATTGCCGCCGTCGCTGGACGTCGACGCCGAGTTGATCGCGCGCCTCGTCTATCTGCATGGCCGCCGCTATCGCTTCGCGCTCGACGACGTCACGCAGCCCAACGAAACCTTCGCGAAGCTGCTGCCGTACGCCGAGGTCGTCAAGATCGACGCGGCGCGCGCGCCGCGTGCGCTGCTGCCGAAGCTCGCGAGCGTGCTGAAGTCGGCGGGCAAGCTGCTGCTCGCGTCGGGTCTCGACGCGCAGGCCGATTTCGACATGGCGCACGGGCTCGGCTTCGACCGCTTCCAGGGCTATTACTTCGCGCGTGCGCAGAGTTCGGACACGCGCCGTGTCAGCGCGCCGCGTCACGCGCTGCTCAATCTGCTGCAACTGCTCGGCGGCGACCCGAGCGTCGCGCAGCTCGAAGCCGAGCTGAAGCTGAACCCGGTGCTCGTGATGCATCTGATGAAGCTCGCGAATTCGAGCGGCTTCGCGGTCGGCCACAAGGTGACGACGCTGCGCGAAGCGATCAACGCGACCGGCACCGATCGCATCGCGCGCTGGACGCAACTGCTGCTCTACGCGGACGGCCGCAAGGTCGCGCTCGAAGACGATCCGTTGCTGCAACTCGCGGCGACGCGCGCGCGTTTCATGGAACTGGCGATCGCGCGCATGCCCGAGGCAGGGCGCGACGAAGCCGACGCGGCATTCCTGACCGGCGTGTTTTCGTTCGTCGACGCGGTGTTCGGCGGCTCGCTCGAAAAGACGCTGAACGTCCTCACGCTTTCGCGGCCGATCCAGGCGGCGATCCTGCATCGCGAAGGGACGCTGGGGCTGTTGCTGAGCGCGATCGAGGCGCTCGAAAGCGGCGCATGGGAGCGCGTCGCCGAACTGTGCGAGCGTCTACAGCCATTGGCGCTCGAAGACATCGCGCAGATGGGCCTCGCGGCCGCCGCCTGGGCCGGCGTCGCGGATCGCAGCGCGCAAGGGCTCGAACGGATCGAGGACTGAGCGGGCCTGCTCAGGCCACCTGCATCAGCGGAACTGTTTTCGGGCAAACACCGGAACGGCTTGAAACGAAGCAGGCGCTCAACGATCGCGCCACGTCTTCACATCGTCTCCATTTCCCGCATCTGCCCCTGGCCGAAAAAACGGCCTAACTCCTGGGCCAGTTCGTTGAGCACGCTCATTTCCTTCTGCGATATTCGGCGTGCTTCCTGCGTATGCGACCAGTCGCCGTAGAGCAGGGCGACGGTCTGATCGGTTTCGTCGACAACCGGCAGCAGCACGAACGCGCGCGTGTCGTCGAACGAGCGGCGGAACCATTCGGGCAGCCGCGCGACCATCTTCGGATCGCGCGCGTTCTCGATGAAGATGCCGACCGAATTGGCAATCGCGAGATGAAAGACGTCGGGCTCGAACGCGGCGTTGAACGTGAGCTTCGGCAAGGCCGCGTCGATCATCGGTCCGAGACCGAGGCGCGCCTTGAACGTGCCGTTGCTGTGCTTGACGAATACCACCGTGCGCGCAAAGCCGAGGCCGGCGAGCACGGTTTCCGCGGCCATCGCGAGCGCCGGCGCAAGCGGGCTGCCCGCGGGCAGATCGCGCAGATCCTTCACGCCGACTGCGATGCGGGCCTCCGGCGTCAGGGCTTCGCGCGCGATCGCATCGGCATTCGCGCGCAGCTCGACGATCTCGCGCATCACGCCGTCGCCGCCTTCCTCGCGCGCGAGCGCGATGCTCATCTGCTGCAGTACGTCGGGGTCCGTGTTCAGCGCGCCGCTATAGCTTTGCGCGAGTTCGGCGATGCGCGCCTCGCGCTCCCAGTCCGGCATGTTTTGCTGCGTGAGCACGTCGGCGACCGCGGTCGAGTAGTTCGTGATGGCGCGCAGCCATTGCACCTGGCGCGGCTGCGTCACGTCCTGCGGATCGAATTCGCCCATGCCCGAACGGATCATGTCGGGCAGGCGCCAGCGCACCGCGGCTTCCGTGCCGATTTCGTCGAACGTGACGCCGAGCACGAGCACGCACGCATCGGTTTCGAGCGCGCCGCCGTCGATGTGGCGGCGAATCTGGTCCCACTCCGCGTCGAGATAGAACACCACCAGCAGCTTGCCGATCTGCCGCATCAGCGTGCAGACCACCGCTTCCTCGCCGGCGCGCAGATCGCCGCGCTCGGTCAGCTTGCGCGCGACGCAGCCCGACAGCAGCGTGCGGTTCAGTTCGAGTTTCGCGTCGATGCGGCGCGGCGCGCTGTGATGAAAGTGATCGACGATCTTCAGCCCGACGACGAGATGGCCGACCGCATCCATGCCGAGCACCATCAGCGCGCGCGACACCGTCGTGATGTTGCCGCCGAACGCCATGTACATGGCCGAGTTCGCAAGTCGCAGTACTTTCTGCGTCAGCGCGAAATCCGACAGCACCACCTGCACGAGGCCAGTGAAGTCGAGGTCGTCGTTGTTCATCGCCGCCATCGTGGTGCGCAGCGATTGCGACAGCATCGGGAAATCGCCGCGCTCGCTCATTCGCGTCCAGAGACGGTCGAGCACTGCCGCCTTTAGCATGTGAGTCCCGCAAAAGCCATACGTGTTCCAATGAGTACCGCGCCGGCATGAAGCCGGCCTGTTGCGCTTGCGTTGCCTGCGTGCCGCGCCTGCATGGTCCGTTATGTGCCGTGCAGACGAAGCGTGCGCGCCTCGAAGCGCTGCGCGAGTTCGTCGGACGGCAACGCCTTGCAGACGAGCCAGCCCTGGATGTGATCGCAGCCCATCTCGGTGAGCAGCGTGCGTTGCGCTTCCGTTTCGACGCCCTCGGCGACGAGTTCGAGATCGAGCGTCTGCGCGAGCCCGACGACGGCGCTCACGATGGCCTGATCGTTTCGCGAGGTTAGCAGATTCTCGACGAAACTCCGGTCGATCTTGAGCTTGGCGAGCGGAAAACGCTGCAGGTAGGCGAGGCTCGAATAGCCGGTGCCGAAGTCGTCGACGGCGAAGCGGATACCCATCGCGGTGAGGTCTTCGAGCAGCGCCGTCGCGTGCGCGGGGTCGTGCATCAGCAGACTCTCGGTGATCTCGAAGACGACCCGGCGCGGATCGATGCCGGTCAGCTCCAGCGCCTCGCGCACCGAGTCCTTGAAGCGCGGGTCGCGGAACTGCTGCGGCGACACGTTGACGGCCACGTATTGCAGCGCGATGCCTTTCGCATCCCACTGGATCAGCTGCATGCAGGCGACCTTCAGCACCCAGTTGCCGAGGAAGTTGATGAGACCGATCGACTCGGCGAGCGGAATGAACATCGACGGCGGCACGAGTCCATGCACCGGATGAGTCCAGCGGATCAGCGCCTCGACGCCGACTACGCCGTGCGAGCGGCTGCTCGTGATCGGCTGGAAGTGCAGCGAGAACTCGCCGTTGCGCACGCCGTCGTAGAGATCGGCTTCGAGTTTCAGGCGCTCGGCGTCGGCCGGGTTGTCGTCGGGCACGTAGAACGCGAGCGTGTTGCCGCCCGCGGCTTTCGCCTGCAGGAGCGCGTGGTCGGCCCAGCGCAACAGATGGGTGTCGTGCAGCGCGGTGTCGTTCGCGTGCCGCACGTCCGGATACAGCGCGATGCCGATGCTCGCCGACAGATGCACCTGCTGGCCCTTGAACACGTACGGTTGCTGGATCGCGGTCAACAGGCGCCGCGCCAGCGCTTCGGCGGCGGCCGCCGCGTCGGTGCGGTTCGCGGCCGGCTTGACGAGGATCGCGAACTCGTCGCTCGCGACGCGCGCGAGCAATTCGTTCGGGCTCGTCATGTTGACGAGACGCCGCGCCGTGTCGCGCAGCATCTCGTCGCCGGCATCGTAGCCGAGCGCGCGGTTCACGCGCTGATAGTCGTCGAGATCGAGCAGCAGCAGCGCGACCGGCGTGCCGTGCGCGTCGGCCTGCTGCTGCGCGTCGATCAGCGCGTGTAGCAGGCCCGACTGGTTGGGCAGGCTCGTCAGGCGGTCCAGATGCAGCGCCTGGGTCAGACGTTCCTCGGTGGCGCGCCAGGCCGAGACGTCGAAGCCGGCGATCGCAAAGCCGTCGACGCCGTCGTGGCTGCTGCGCATGACGCGCAGCTCGACCGTGATCGGATAGGTCAGCGACTTGATGAGCCCGAGCGTCGCCTTCTCGACGTTGCCCGAAGCCGCCGCGCGCGCGAGCAGCGCGTCGAGGCGCGGCACGTCGGCTGGCGCGACGAGCTCGTGCAGCGTGATCGTCTCCAGATACTCGCGGTGATAGCCGATAAAGCGCAGGCTCGCATCGGAAACGTAAAGGAAGCGCTGCGCGTCGTCGACATGCGCGAGCAGGTCGACCGCGCCGACCACCTGTTCCAGTGGCACGGCACGGTGGGGGGCGCTCTGCCGTGTGCCGTCCGCGCGCCGGCCGAATGCGCGAAGCCGGTCGATGACCGTGCGCAGGGAGCCCCGGCGGGGCGCGGTGATCGTGTTCGCTTCCATGTGTCGCTGGCAACCTGAGTTCGTCCGCCGGCGCAACTGCGGGTCCGCCGGCTCGGGCGGCCGGCAAAGTAGCAGGCCGCCGCATCAGAACGAGATAACGACCCGCGCCGCGAAATCTTTAGCGGCCCTCGTGGAAAACACCCGGTATCGGATTGCCTCATGCCGCCGCGTGGACGATTCGGCTAAAGTGGGGCCGCTTTACATCCGTTAATACGAGGAATCCCGTTGTGCAGTGCCGGCCGTGGCGTCGCCGCTGCATAGTTTCCGAACCTTGCACCGATGAACCATGTTCGAACGCCCTGTGGCCAGGCCGCTTGCCGGGCCCGATGCCAGCCGCGCTTCCGGGGCGGCTGCCGGAGCTGCCTCACGGCACGCCGAGGTGAGTGAGCCGTTTGCTCGCTCCGCCGGGGTCTTGCCTGTTGGCGACGCGACGCCGGCGGCCGCTGCGCAGGATGACGCGCAGTACGTCTATCTGGGCCGCCAGCCGATTCTCGACCGCCACGGCGCGCTCCACGCCTACGAACTGCTGTTTCGCGCCGGCGCGCACAACTACGCCGAAATCAGCGACGACACCCAGATGACCGCGCAGGTGGTGGTGCGCACGATCGGCGGGATCGGCGTGCCGGCCGTGCTCGGGCAGCACCGCGGCTTCGTCAATATCGAGCGCCGGCTGCTCTTTAGCGACATCGTCCATCTGATGCCGCCCGAGCGCTTCGTGCTCGAAATTCTCGAAACCGTGCGCTTCGACATGCCGCTTGCGCGCCGTCTCGTCGAATTGCGTCAGGCGGGCTTCCAGATCGCGCTCGACGACGTCAGGGACCTCTCGGACGAACTGTTCGCGATGCTGCCGTACGCCGACATCGTCAAGATCGACCTGTTGCAGACCCCGCGCGACAAGCTCGCCAAGCTTGCGTCGATATTGCGCGGACACGGCAAGACGCTGCTCGCCGAGAAAGTCGAGACGCGCGAGGACTTTGCGCTCGCGCAGGAACTCGGCTTCCAGCTGTTCCAGGGCTATTTCTTCGCGCGGCCGCAGGTGCTGGCCGCGCCGCGCAACCGCTCGTTGCGCCCGGGCCTGCTGCGGCTGCTCGCGCTGCTCTCGCGCGACGCCGGCATCTTCGAGCTCGAAGCGGAACTGAAGCTGAATCCGAGCGTGGTCGTGCAGCTGCTGCGCCTCGTCAATTCGAGCGCGTTCGGACTCGGACGCCCCATCTCGTCGCTGCGCGAGGCGATCATCGCGACCGGCACGCGGCAGATCGCGCGCTGGGCGCAACTGCTGCTCTACGCGGACACTGGCGACCGGTCGTGGCGCACCGATCCGCTCGTGCAACTGGCCGCGACGCGCTCGCGCTTCATGGAGCTGGCCGCGAGCTGGCTGTACCCGGCCGACGGCGATTTCGCCGATGCCGCGTTCATGACCGGAATTTTTTCGCTCGTGCACGTGGTGCTTGGCAGCACGCCGCGCGCGGTGCTCGAAAAGCTCGCACTCGCGCCGCAGATTCGCGAGGCGATCGTGTCGCGCGCGGGCGAACTCGGCGCGCTGCTCGGTATCGCCGAAGTGGCG
>NZ_JAAGPQ010000110.1:0-23032 GCF_017104985.1 Paraburkholderia sp. Ac-20342
TGTGGCCGGCCGGTTCGACGCGATCGTCACTGCGCCGCTGCAAAAGAGCACGATCAACGATGCCGGCGTGCCGTTCACGGGCCATACCGAATACCTCGCCGAGCGCACCCATACGCCGCGCGTCGTCATGATGCTCGCGGGCACCGGCAAGCGGCCGCTGCGCGTCGCGCTCGCGACCACGCATCTGCCGCTGAAAGACGTCTCCGCGGCGTTGTCGATCGACAGCCTCGCCGAGACGCTGCATATCATCGACCGCGACTTGCGCCAGCACTTCGGCCTGCCCGCGCCGCGCATCCTCGTGACGGGGCTGAACCCGCATGCGGGCGAAAACGGCTACCTGGGGCGCGAGGAGATCGACGTCATCACGCCGGCGCTGCAACATGCGAACGCGCAGGGCATCGACGCGCGCGGTCCCTATCCGGCCGACACGCTGTTCCAGCCGCGCTATCTCGAAGAGGCCGACTGCGTGCTCGCGATGTTCCACGACCAGGGCCTGCCGGTCCTGAAGTTCGCGACGTTCGGCGAGGGCATCAACGTCACGCTCGGCTTGCCGATCATTCGCACCTCGGTCGATCACGGCACCGCGCTCGATCTCGCCGGCACCGGCCGCGCCGATGCGGGCAGCCTGATGGCCGCGATCGACACGGCGGTGTCGATGGCGCGGCATCGTCGCACGGCCTGAGGCGGCCGCCGCGCGAGTGGCCCGAATGAGCGGCTCGAATGAGCGGCTCGAATGAGCGGCTCAAGTACGCGGCACAATCCTTTTCTCAAGCAGTTTTCTTTCTGGCGTTTCTTCGATGTCCACCAGCAGACAGCAACAAGGCCGGCACCAGGGCCATCTCGCGCGCAAGCGTTTCGGTCAGAACTTCCTGGTCGACATGGGCGTGATCGATTCGATCGTCGACGTGATCCGGCCGCAGCGCGGCGAGCGCATGGTCGAAATCGGGCCGGGGCTCGGCGCGCTGACCGGACCGCTGATCGAGCGGCTCGCGACGCCCGAGGCGCCGCTGCATGCGGTCGAACTCGACCGCGACCTGATCGGCCGTCTGAAAACGAAATTCGGCAATCTGCTCGAACTGCATGCGGGCGACGCGCTCGCGTTCGATTTCGGCTCGCTCGCCGCGCCGGGCGAGAAGGCGTCGCTGCGGATCGTCGGCAACTTGCCGTACAACATTTCGAGCCCGCTGCTGTTTCATCTGGCGACGTTCGCGGAGCGTGTGATCGACCAGCACTTCATGCTGCAGAACGAAGTGGTCGAGCGCATGGTCGCGGAGCCCGGCACCAAGGCGTTCAGCCGCCTCTCGGTGATGCTGCAGTACCGCTACGTGATCGACAAGCAGCTCGACGTGCCGCCCGAGGCGTTCCAGCCGCCGCCGAAGGTCGATTCGGCGATCGTGCGGATGATTCCGTACGAGCCGCACGAGCTGCCGGTGGTCGACGCAAACGTGCTCGGCGAAGTCGTGACGGCCGCGTTTTCGCAGCGTCGCAAGATGCTGCGCAATACGCTTTCCGCGCTGCGCGACTGTGTCGATTTCGAGGCGCTCGGCTTCGATCTGCAACGCCGCGCCGAAGACGTGCCGGTGGCCGAATATGTGAGCGTTGCGCAGGCGCTGGCGGCGAATTCGAAGGGCGCGCCGCAATAAGCGGCGCGTGCGCCGTCGTCGTGAGATCGCGAGATGAGCGGCGGCGTGCCTAGGCCTTGCCGCGCTTTGCCTGTGCCGGTGCGTTGACGAGCGCGATGCCGGCCAGCACGAGCAGCGCGGCGCTCAGAAAGCGCGCGCTGAACGATTCGCCGAGCAGCAGCACGCCGAAGGTCACGCCGAACAGCGGCGTGAGAAACGAAAACACCGAGAGTCGCGACGCGATATAGCGCGTGAGCAGCCAGAACCACAACAGATAGCTGACGAATGCGACGACCACCGCCTGATAGGCGAGGCTCGCCAGCGCGAGCGGCGTGACGGTGTCCACGCGCATCTGACCGAGCCCGAGCGCCAGCGCGAGCAATACCACCGCCGATACCGCCAGCTGATAGAACAGCGTCTTGCTCGCGCTCGTATGCGCGAGCCGCGAGCCGCGCACGACGACGGTCGTCGCGGCCCATGCGATGCCGGCGAGCACGCCGAGCGCGTCGCCGGCCGCGCCCGCAAGCGTCGAGCCGTGAGCCGCGCTGGTGTGCAGGAAGCCGTCGGCGAAGGCGAGCGCCATGCCCGCGAACGCGATGACGATGCCGAGCCACTGGATGCGCCGCATCCGTTCGCCCTCGACGAACCAGTGCAGACCGAGCGCGGTGAAGCACGGCGCGGTGTAGAGAAACACCGCCATGCGCGACGCGCTCGTGAGCGTCAGCCCAAGAAAGATGCAGATGAACTCGGCCGCGAACAGCACGCCCGCGAGCAGGCCTGCGCCGAGCGTGCCGTCGTCGCGAAAGAGCGGCGTGCCGCGCGAGCGCGCCCATGCCCACACGAGCACCGCCGCAATCGCCGAGCGCAGCCCCGCCTGGAAGACGGGCGGCAGCGCCGCGTTGGTGCTCTTGATCGCGACCTGCTGGAGTCCCCAGATCGCGCAGAGCCCGATCATCAGCAGGATCGCGAAGCTATCCGGGGAGCGGCGCGCGGGCAAGGCGGTCGTGGTGCTCATGGACGATGGGGTGACGAGAACGTTGTGATTCCGATACCGGGCCCAGGCAAGCGCGGGTCTCAGTCGACGCGGCCCTTCTTCTGGATCAGCTCGATCTTGTAGCCGTCCGGGTCGGCCACGAAGGCGATGACCGTCGTGCCGTGTTTCATCGGACCGGCTTCGCGAGTCACGACACCGCCGCGCTTCTTCACTTCTTCGCATGCGGCATAGGCGTCGTCCACTTCGAGAGCGATATGGCCGTAGCCGGTTCCGAGGTCGTATTGATCGGTGTCCCAGTTGTGCGTCAGCTCGATCGCCGCGGCTTCGGATTCGTCCTCGTAGCCGACGAACGCCAGCGTGAATTTTCCGTCCGGGAAGTCGCTCTTGCGGAGCAGGCGCATGCCGAGAACTTCGGTGTAGAAACGGATGGAAGCGTCCAGATTGCCGACTCGCAGCATGGTATGCAAGATTCGCATGGGTAATCCTTTGAAGGTGGGGCGGTAAATGTCTGGTTGAGTGACGGCAATTGTAAATGATTGCCTCATAGCCTGAATTCGACGCCGCGCGGACGATGTGGCCTGAACGAGAGGCACGGCGGCGGGTGCGGCTCGCTCGGGAGCGGGCACGAAGACCGCCGCGACCGGCATGCTGCAAATGCCGCGGCGCATCGAGGCGGCAAATCGAGGCGATGCCTCAAAGCGTCGGCAACAACTCCGGCGGATGCGACTTCAGTGTCTGCCGCGCCTCGCGAAATTCCGGGAAGATCGATTCGACGGTTTGCCAGAAGCGCGGACTGTGATTCATTTCGCGCAGATGCGCGAGTTCGTGCGCGACGACGTAATCGATGATGGACAGGGGAAAGTGAATGAGCCGCCAGTTCAGGCGAATCTTGCCGTCGCTCGAACAACTGCCCCAGCGCGTCGCCGCCGACGACAACGCATACGCGCGATAGTTGACGCCGAGCTTCTGCGCGTAAATCGCGAGGCGCTCGCCGAACAGCCGCTTCGCTTCGCCTTGCAGCCAGCCCTGCACGCGGTCCTTGATCTGCTGCGGATCGGCCTGCAACGGCAGCGGCAATTGCAGCGCGGCATGCTCGGCGCTGAACGCGAGCGTGCCGTGCGGCGCGCCGAGCGTGACGCGCACCGGCTGACCGAGGTACGGCACTTCAGCGCCATCTTTCCAGTCGATCTTCGGCAACGCGCGCTGTTCGACACGCGTTTGCCATTCGATCAGCTTCGTGAAAATCCAGCGCTGCTTTTCGGTGATCGCGGTTTCGATATCGGCGAGCGTGACCCAGCGCGGCGCGGTGATCGTGAGACCGGTGCTGTCGATCGCAAAGCCGATCGAGCGGCGCGCCGAACGCTTGAGCACGTAGTGCAGCGTGCGCGAACCGATGACGAGACTGCGCAGCTTGCTGCCGTCCGGCGCGAGCGGCGCGGCGGGCGGCATGACCGGTGCCGGATTCGATGAACCCGGCGCGGCAGGTGAAGGGGACGACGACATCGACCCCGGCTCGGCGAAGAGCGGGAGATCGAGCTGGCGGTTTTCGAGCGCCGCAGCGGACGGCGGCGTGGGAGACTTCTGCATCGGCTTCGCTTCGCGCAATACGCCTTCGGGCTTCGAGGGCGTGGCGCGTCAGATGGGGGCGGCGGCGGAGTCGCTGGCCGCCGCGCTATAGGCCGTGGGATCGATGCGGCGCATTTCGGCTTCGATCCACTGTTCGACGCGCGTGTTCACTTCGTCGGGCGTGAGCCCCGTCGTGTCGATCGGCTTGCCGATCGACACCGTGACTATACCCGGATATTTCGTAAACGAGTTGCGCGGCCACACGCGTCCCGCGTTGTGCGCGATCGGCACGACCGGCGCGCCGGTCGCGATCGCGAAGCGCGCGCCGCCGGTCTTGTACTTGCCCTGCTTGCCGGTCGGCGTGCGCGTGCCTTCCGGAAACATGATGACCCACGCGCCTTCGGCCATGCGCGCCTTGCCCTGCTTCGTGACCGATTCGAACGCGTACTTGCCTTCCTTGCGGTTGATGTGAACCATCTTCAGCATGCCGAGTGCCCAGCCGAAGAACGGCACGTACAGCAGTTCGCGCTTGAACACGTAGCACAGCGGGCGCGGCATGATCGCCGGAAACGCGAGCGTTTCCCACGCCGACTGATGCTTCGACAGCAGCACGGCCGGACCGTCGGGCAGATTCTCGAAACCTTCGATGCGATAGCGGATGCCGTTCAGGTAGCGCACCGTCCACAGCGTGAGGCGGCACCAGCCGGCTGCCATCCAGTAGCGGTTTTCCGCGCGCAGGAACGGAAACGCGATGAAGCACGCGGTCGCATACGGCACCGTGACCAGCACGAAATAGATCAGCAGCAGCAGGGAACGGAGGAAGCGCATCGGCGTGGTCGGTGAAGGTTGGAAACGCGCGGTGCGCGCGTTATTCCTGAGCGTCGGAGAGAAAGTCGAGCGCGAACGCGCGCAGGTCGTCGTGCACGAGCGTGCCGTCGGGCAGGCCGCCGGCCGCGAGCGTCTTGCGGCCCTTGCCGCTCAGCACGAGATGGGTCGGATGACCGAGCGCCGCGCCCGCCTGCAGATCGCGCAGCGAATCGCCCACGACATGCGTTTGTGCCGGATCGATTTCGAAGCGTTCGGCGATCATCTTCAGCATGCCGGGCTTCGGCTTGCGGCATTCGCAATGATCTTCCGCCGTGTGCGGGCAGAAGAACACCGCGTCGATGCGCGCGCCGACGGCCGCGGCCATGCGATGCATCTTCAGATGCATCGCGTTCAACGCGTCCATGTCGAACAGACCGCGGCCGATGCCCGACTGGTTCGTCGCGACCGCAACGCGATAGCCCGCCTGGTTCAGGCGCGCGATCGCTTCGAGCGCGCCGGGCAGCGCGATCCATTCGTCGGGCGACTTGATGAACGCGTCGGAGTCGACGTTGATCACGCCGTCGCGGTCGAGGATCACCACTTTCTTGTTCGGCATGGCGCGGTACTCAGGCGGCGAGTCGGGAAATGTCGGCGACGCAGTTCATCTGCTGATGCAACGCGCCGAGCAAGGCCAGGCGATTGGCACGCAGCGCCGGGTCGTCGGCGTTGACCATCACGTCGTTGAAGAACGTGTCGACCGGTTCGCGCAGCGCGGCGAGCGCGGTGAGCGCGCCGGTGTACTCGCGCGCGGCCAGTTGCGACTGCACGCGCGGCGCGACCTGTTCGAGCTGCGCGTGCAGCGCTTTTTCCGCCGCCTCGGTAAGCAGCGCCGGCTGCACGCCGCCGTTCGCCGCGCCGTCCGACTTCTTCAGGATGTTCGAGATGCGTTTGTTGGCCGACGCGAGCGATGCCGCTTCGGCGAGCGACGCGAATTCGCGCACCGCGTCGAGACGCGCGACGATGTCGTCGAGGCGCGTCGGATTCAGCGCGAGCACCGCGTCGATTTCGCCGGCCGCATAGCCGCGTTCGCGCAGGAGGCCGCGCAGGCGGTCCATGCTGAACTCGTAGATCGCGTCGGTCGAATCGGCGACGTTCGGCACGCCGGCGAATTGCGCATAGGCGGCGCGCAGCAGTTCGACGAAATCGACCGGCAACTGCTTTTCGACCAGGATGCGCAGCACGCCGAGCGCATGACGGCGCAGCGCGAACGGGTCTTTCTCGCCGGTCGGCTGCAGGCCGATGCCCCAGATGCCGACCAGCGTTTCGAGCTTGTCCGCGAGCGCGACGACGGTGCCGGTTGCGGTGGTGGGCAAGGCGTCGCCCGAGAAGCGCGGCTGATAGTGTTCCGAGCAGGCGAGCGCGACTTCTTCCGGCTCGCCGTCGTGGCGCGCGTAGTACGTGCCCATCGTGCCTTGCAGCTCGGGGAATTCGCCGACCATGTCGGTGATGAGGTCGGCCTTGGCGAGACGCGCGGCGCGCTTCGCGAGCGCGACGTCGGCGCCGGTCAGCGCGGCGATCGCGCCGGCCAGCCCTTCGAGGCGCTCGACGCGTTGCAGCGCCGAGCCAAGCTTGTTGTGATAGACGACGTTCGCGAGCAGCGGCACGCGGTCGGCGAGCGGCTTCTTCTTGTCCTGCGTGAAGAAGAACTTCGCGTCGGCGAGGCGCGGACGCACCACGCGCTCGTTGCCTTCGACGATCTCGTCCGGCGTTTCCGTCTCGATGTTCGACACGATCAGGAAGCGCGAGCGCAGCTTGCCGTTCGCATCGGTCAGCGCGAAGTACTTCTGGTTCGTCTGCATCGTGAGGATCAGGCATTCCTGCGGCACCTGCAGGAATTCGTCCTCGAAGCGGCAGGCGTAGACCACCGGCCATTCGACCAGCGCGGTCACTTCGTCGAGCAGCGACTCGGGCATCACGACCTTGTCGTCGCCGGCCTGTTCGAGCAGTTGCGCGCGGATCGCGTTCTTGCGTTTCGCGAAGCTCGCGATCACGCGGCCCCTGTGTTCGAGCGTTTCGGCATACGAATGCGCATGCTGGATCTGCACGAAGCCTTCGGATAGGAAGCGATGGCCGAGCGTGGTGTCGTCGGCGTCGATGCCGAGCGCGCTGACCGGCACGACTTCTTCGCCGTGCAGCGCGGTCAGACGATGCGCCGGGCGCACGAATTGCACGCTCGAACCGTCCGGGCGCTGATAGGTCATGAACTTCGGAATCGGCAGCTTCCCGAGCGTTTCGTCGAGCGCGGCCTGCAGGCCGTCGACGAGCGTCGCGCCCGGTGCCGCGTAGCGCAGGAAGAACGCCTCGGCCTTGCCGTCCTGGGCACGTTCGAGATCGTTCACCGAGAAGTCGGGGAAGCCGAGCGCGGCGAGTTTCTTGGCGAGCGGCGCGGTGGGCTGGCCGTCTTTATCGAGCGCGACGGAAACCGGCAGCACTTTTTCGCGCACGTGTTTTTCCGGCGCAACGGCGCGCACGTTGTGAAGCGTCACCGCGAGGCGGCGCGGCGTCGCATAGCCTTCGAACGACGGTTCGCCGTCGATCAGGTCGCGCGCCGCGAGGCGCTGCGCAATGCCTTCGGCGAAAGCGTCGCCGAGACGCGCGAGCGCTTTCGGCGGCAGTTCTTCGGTCAGCAGCTCGACGAGCAGGGTAGCGTGTTGAGATTGAGTCATGAGTTGATATTCTCGTCAGTCCTGATCGATCTTGCGTTCGACTTTCAGCGGCGGCGCCCATGCGGGCATCGCGGCTTCCTGCTCGTCGGTCGTGAGGCCGGGCACGCCGTGCACCGGATTGCCGAGCATCGGGAAGCCGAGCTTTTCGCGCGAGTCGTAGTAGGCCTGCGCGACCAGACGCGACAGCGCGCGAATCCGGCCGATGTAGGCCGCGCGTTCGGTGACCGAGATCGCGCCGCGCGCGTCGAGCAGGTTGAACGTGTGGCCGCACTTCAGCACGAGTTCGTAGGCGGGCAGCGCGAGCTGCGCTTCGATCATGCGCTTCGCTTCCGCTTCGTAGCTGTTGAAGAACGTGAACAGCAGGTCGACGTTCGCGTGCTCGAAGTTGTAGGTGGACTGCTCGACTTCGTTCTGGTGATACACGTCGCCATAGCTCAGGCGGCGCAGTTCGGGGCCGTTCGGGCCTTGCTCCTCCCACTCGGTCCAGACGAGGTCGTAGACGTTCTCGACCTTCTGCAGGTACATCGCGAGACGTTCGAGACCGTAGGTGATTTCGCCGAGCACCGGCTTGCAGTCGAGACCGCCGACCTGCTGGAAGTAGGTGAACTGGGTCACTTCCATGCCGTTCAGCCACACTTCCCAGCCGAGCCCCCAGGCGCCGAGCGTGGGGTTTTCCCAGTCGTCCTCGACGAAGCGCACGTCGTTCTGCTTGAGGTCGAAGCCGAGCGCTTCGAGCGAGCCGAGGTACAGGTCGAGGATGTTTTCCGGCGCGGGCTTGAGCACCACCTGGTACTGGTAGTAGTGCTGCAGACGGTTCGGGTTCTCGCCGTAGCGGCCGTCTTTCGGGCGGCGCGACGGTTGCACGTAGGCGGCGCGCCACGGCTCGGGGCCGATCGCGCGCAGGAACGTATGGACGTGGGACGTGCCCGCGCCGACTTCCATGTCGATCGGCTGGAGCAACGCGCAGCCCTGCTTGTCCCAGTAGGACTGCAAGGTCAGGATGATTTGCTGAAACGTGAGCATGAAGTGCCTTTCGGGCAGGGGGCCGTGCCGCGTGCGCCTGAGCGCCCGAGGCGGCCGTGGAGCGAAGTGCTAAACGCGAGATTTTAACGGAAAGGGCGCGGGGCGGCCTGTTTTGCGGGGGCGGACGGGTTGGGGTGCGGTTTTTGGGCGACAGGCGGGGGCGGGCGGCGCGGCCGTCGTTGGGCCGTCACGAAGTGCCTGTCTGAATAAATTTCTCATTTGGGATAAAAATTAGTCCAATTCTGATAGACGCCGGTGCCTGCGCTTTCGATACTGCCGTTTGCACATCACTTCATGCACACATGTTCGAACCATTGCGGGAGCGCATTTTCCGTTTCGCCGGGAACGGACTTTTCAAGCCGAAGGCGCGAGATCGCGGCGGTACCGCAATGGCGGGTGCGGGCAGCCAGATGATTTCGCGCCTGATAACAGGCGTCAGACGGATCGGCATCCGGTTACTGCTTGCAGTCGTCATTGCAGTGCCGGCGAGGGCCAATGACATGCAGGGAACAATGACGAACAGGCAGATGACTTCCGACCAGCAGGCGCAACTGCTGCGCTTCACTGAAGTCGGTTTGAAATGGGCCGCAGGGCAAATCACGTTCGACGACGTAATACAGCGCCTTGGCAAACCTCAATATCAGTCGGAGCAGATAGACCTGATCAAGTATGCGTATTACCGGAACGGTGTTATGTCGATGCATTTCGTTTACGACAAATTGAAACTCGTCGATGGAAAACCCCGCATCGCTTTCGTCGAGATCGAGGTCAGTAACGACGTTCGCACGAACATTCCCTATGAACATTTCGAAAGTCTGGGTCTGCACCGCCTGGTGCGTGGGGAGACAATCGATGGTATTCGTCGGGAAACCCGCCACTTTTTTTCCCCGACAGGCGCTCTCGAAATACCGCAATTCCACGGAAAGAACTACGTCACTTTTGGGTATCGTTTACCGATGCCGCGTGATTCCCTATTCGACGTAACTGCGGGCTTTAGCTACGACGTGAAATGGATCGACGATAGCGGTCCGCCAGCTCTCCACAATATTCGCAAAGCTGAAAACTTACGCGGCCTCGGAATCAGCCGTCATTACCTGACGCCCAAAGAACTGGAACAGCGACGTCAGGCCACGCAATGGAAGTACTGAACGATCAATCTGCGCATCGCGCAGGGTATGTCCGTACTTTCACGCCATTAGCTGCTCCTGACGCGGCAGGCATAAGCGACTTCTGATTCGGCACGGAAAGATCAGACATGACAGCAATGGAAAAAACGCGAAGCCACATTCCAGCCTCGGCACGGTCAATCTCGGTTCAGGTGGGAGCCGATGACATGCAAGATACTGCCATCAACAAGCCAACGACTCCCACCGGGCACCGCGCTCAGGTCGCCGCCAGCTCCACCTTCGGCGAGAACGAATCGCATTGCGCGATCGGCCAGTACTTCTCGAACAGCGTATAGCGATAGTTGCCGTTGAGCAGGTCGTTCGGTTCGAGATACTTGAGCAGGTCCGACATGAGCCGCACTTCATGCGACGACACGCGCCGCACGATGTGATGCGCGCGCAGTTCCGCCGGGTGGTGCAGCCCCGCCGCCTGGATGATCTCCTGCAAGGCGTGCAGCGTGTTGTGGTGGAAGTTGAACACGCGCTCGGCCTTGTCCGGCACGACGAGCGCGCGCTGGCGCACCGGGTCCTGGGTCGCGACGCCGGTCGGGCAGCGGCCCGTGTGGCAGGTCTGCGCCTGGATGCAGCCGACCGCGAACATGAAGCCGCGCGCCGCGTTGACCCAGTCCGCGCCGATCGCGAGCGTCTTCGCGATGTCGAACGCGGTAATCATCTTGCCGCTCGCGCCGATGCGGATGCGCTGCCGCAAGCCGATGCCGACCAGCGTGTTGTGCACGAGCAGCAGCCCTTCCTGCAGCGGCACGCCGACGTGATCGGTGAATTCGAGCGGTGCCGCGCCGGTGCCGCCTTCCGCGCCGTCGACGACGATGAAGTCCGGCAGGATGCCGGTGTCCAGCATCGCCTTGGCGATGCCGAAGAATTCCCACGGATGCCCGATGCACAGCTTGAAGCCGGTCGGCTTGCCGCCCGACAGCGTGCGCAGCCGCTCGACGAATTCGAGCAGTTCGCGCGGCGTCGAGAACTCGGAGTGCGTGGCCGGCGAAATGCAGTCGCGGCCCATCGGCACGCCGCGCGTCTCGGCGATTTCGGGCGTGATCTTGGCGGCCGGCAGCACGCCGCCGTGGCCGGGCTTCGCGCCTTGCGAAAGCTTGATCTCGATCATCTTCACCTGCGGCTCGGCGGCCTGTCTGGCGAATTTCTCGGGGTTGAACGTGCCATCGTCGTTACGGCATCCAAAGTAACCCGAAGCGATTTCCCAGATGATGTCGCCGCCATGCTCGCGGTGATACTTCGACATCGAGCCTTCGCCGGTGTCGTGCGCGAAGTTGCCTTTCTTCGCGCCGAGGTTCAGCGCCATGATCGCGTTGGCCGACAGCGAGCCGAAGCTCATCGCCGAGACGTTGAAGATCGACATCGAATACGGCTGCGCGCGATCGGGGCCGACGACGATGCGAAAGTCGTGGCCGTCGAGCTTCGTCGGCGCGAGCGAGTGGCTGATCCATTCGTGCGCGACCGCCTTCACGTCGAGTTCGGTGCCGTACGGGCGGCTGTCGACGTCGTTCTTCGCGCGCTGATAGACGATGCTGCGCTGCGCGCGCGAGAACGGTTTTTCGTCGGTATCGTCCTCGACGAAGTATTGCCGGATCTCCGGGCGGATGAACTCGAAGATGAAGCGCATATGGCCCCAGAGCGGGTAGTTGCGCAGGATCGCATGGCGCTGCTGGGTCAGGTCGAACAGGCCGAGCGCGACGAGCGCCGCCGGCACGACGAGCCAGAACCACGACAGGTGATGCGTCGCGGCAAGCGCGGCACATGCGACGAGGAGCGCGACTGCGCACCACATGGCCAGATAGCGTCGAGAAAACATGGAGACTCCGGTACGGTGAAAATCATTGCGGCGGGATCGTGCGCGCGGGTCGCGCGGACGGTATCCGCCGCGAAGGAAAACGGGTGGCCGTGGGTCGGCGTACAGCGGATGTTAGCCCGAAATGTTAGCCCGAAGCGGCCGCGCGCGCCGTGGCGTGCGCAGGGCGTGCAAAGCGCGCGAGCCCGGGGACGCACGAAAAGGCACGAAAAGCGGCGCAGCGCGGGCCGGCGGGCGGCAGCTTACGGTCGCACGCGAAGGTGAAGCTCGTGTGAATCGGGCGCGCGAGGTGAAGGGATAGGATGAGGCGAGCGCAGCGGCTGCGGCGGACATGGCGGCCACGGCCGGGGGGCCGGGGCGGCGGGACGTATCAGGCGCGGCGGGGGGCCAGGGCAGCGGGGCATATCAGGCGCGGTGCGGCGGGGAGCCGGAACCACGCAACACGCCGTTCCCGCCACCCACGCCGCTTTGCCTCGCTCAATGTCCGCCGAGCAGCGCCGCTTTTTGCAGTCTGCCCTGCGGCTTTTTCCGCGCGCGCGCTTTCGGCTGCTTGGGCGGCTGGGCTTGCGGCAGTTCGGCCGGCTGGCCGGTCATCGCCTGTTCGATGATGCCGCCGCCGAGGCACACGTCGCCGTCGTAGAGCACCGCCGATTGTCCCGGCGTGACGGCCCATTGCGCGGCCTCGAAGGTCAGCTCGAAGAGGCCGTTGCCGGCCGCGCCGCCCTTGGCGCTGCCGAACGTGCAGGCCGCGTCGGCTTGCCGGTAGCGCGTTTTCGCGCCGCACACGAAGCCTTCGGGCGGCGGCTCGCCTGCGACCCAGCTCGTATTGCCGGCCGACAGCGTGTGGCACAGCAGCCACGGATGCTCGTGGCCCTGCGCGACGAACAGCGTATTCGAGGCAATGTCCTTGGCCGCGGCGAACCACGGATCGCCGTTGCCGTCCTTGCTGCCGCCGAGGCCGATGCCCTTGCGCTGGCCGAACGTGTAGAACGCGAGGCCGATGTGTTCGCCGACCACCTTGCCGTCGGTCGTCATCATCGGGCCGGGCTGGGTCGGCAGATAGCGGTTCAGGAAATCGCGGAACGGCCGTTCACCGATGAAACAGATGCCGGTCGAGTCCTTCTTCTTCGCGTTCGGCAGGCCGATCTGTGCGGCGATCTCGCGTACCTTCGTCTTCGGCATTTCGCCGAGCGGAAACAGCGTCTTCGACAGTTGCGCCTGGTTCAGCCGGTGCAGGAAGTACGACTGGTCTTTCGTATGATCCAACGCCTTCAGCAGTTCGAAGCGGCCGTCGCGCTCGTGGTTCTGGCGCACGCGCGCGTAGTGGCCGGTCGCGATGGTTTCCGCGCCGAGCGACATCGCGTGATCGAGAAAGGCCTTGAACTTGATTTCGGCGTTGCACAGCACGTCCGGGTTCGGCGTGCGGCCGGCCGAGTATTCGCGCAGGAATTCGGCGAACACGCGGTCCTTGTATTCGGCCGCGAAGTTGACCGCTTCGACGTCGATGCCGATCAGGTCCGCCACCGACACCACGTCGATCCAGTCCTGGCGGGTCGAGCAGTATTCGCTGTCGTCGTCGTCTTCCCAGTTCTTCATGAACAGGCCGACCACGTCGTAGCCCTGTTCCTTCAGCAGCCACGCGGTGACCGACGAATCGACGCCGCCCGACATGCCTACTACGACTTTGCGCTTGCTCATAAGGTGCTCATTGGGTGCTGCATGACTGCATGGATCGTGGAATGGCCGCTCGTGACGGCTGCTGCAACGGTTGCCGGGCGGTTGGCCGCGGCGCTTATCTGGCGCTTATCTTTTCGGCCCGACCGAATGCGTGTGCACGAAGTCGAGCGGGAAACGCCGGCCGGCCAGGTAATCGTCGACGCATTGCATGACGAGCGGCGTGCGGTGCCGCTCGGGGCAGGCACGTAACTCGTCGGCGCTCATCCACAGCGTGCGGACGATGTCGGGATCGAGCGCGCGCGCCAGGTCCGGTGCGCCGCCCGCGCCGCAATAGGTGAAGCGCAGGTACGTGATGCCCTCGCGCTCCGGCCGCTCGAAGTGGGTCATGTACATGCCGACTAGCGCTTCAGGCGCGAACGGATGGGCGGTTTCCTCGAGCGTTTCGCGGATCACCGCGTCCAGCAGCGTTTCGCCCGCTTCCAGATGGCCGGCGGGCTGGTTCAGGCGCAGGCCGGCGGCGGTGTGCTCCTCGACCAGCAGGAAGCGCCCGTCACGCTCGACGATCGCCGCGACGGTCACGTGCGGCAGCCAGGTTTCCGGTTTCATGGGTGCGCATTTTACCGGTTATGGGCATGGGCTGCCGGGCGTCGGCGCGGGCGGGGCCGGGGTGGCCGGCGCGGCTTGCGTGGCCGTACGGCCGCGCGGCCGGAGGATGGGAGTACGGATAAGCCAGGGATTGGCGAGGAATAAGCGAGGCATCAGCCGGGAGTAAGCGACGAATAAGCGACGAATAAGCACGCCCGTCCGGAATCGCCCAGCCACATTGCCGTGCCCCCCGCATTGACCCCGATTTTTGCACCGCGGCGGTTTCGGTTAAAGTGGGACCTTCGTTAGCCGTTGCATCTGCAAGCCGGCGTGCCTCGTCGGCCGATCCGTCGTCAAACAGGAAGTCGAGGAGGAACAACGATGCACATCGGAGTGCCAGCCGAGACGCGCGCGCATGAAACCCGCGTTGCCGCGACGCCCGAAACGGTCAAGAAATACGTGGCGCAGGGCCACCGCGTCACGCTCCAGAGCGGCGCCGGGGCCGGCGCGAGCTTTCCCGACGAGGCCTATACGGCCGTGGGCGCGGAAATCGTCGATGCGGCCACCGCGTTCGGCGCCGATCTCGTCCTCAAGGTCCAGTCCCCCACCGACACCGAACTGCCGCTCCTGAAGCGCGGCGCGACGCTCGTCGGCATGCTCGATCCGTTCAACGCCGACAACGCCCAGAAGCTCGCCGCCGCCGGCCTCACCGCGTTCGCGCTCGAAGCCGCGCCGCGCACGACGCGCGCGCAGAGCCTCGACGTGCTGTCGTCGCAGGCGAACATCGCCGGCTACAAGGCGGTGCTGCTCGCGGCGACGCTTTATCCGCGCTTCATGCCGATGCTGATGACGGCCGCCGGCACCGTAAAGGCCGCGCGCGTGCTGATTCTCGGCGCGGGCGTGGCCGGCTTGCAGGCCATCGCGACCGCGAAGCGCCTCGGCGCCGTGCTCGAAGCGTCGGACGTGCGGCCGGCCGTGAAGGAGCAGATCGAATCGCTCGGCGCCAAGTTTCTCGACGTACCTTACGAAACCGACGAAGAGCGCGAAGCCGCGCAAGGCGTCGGCGGCTACGCGCGGCCGATGCCGCCGTCGTGGCTTGCGCGCCAGGCGGCGCTCGTGCATGAGCGCGCGAAGCAGGCCGACGTGGTGATCTCGACCGCGCTGATTCCGGGCCGTCCCGCGCCGACGCTGCTGTCGGTCGACACCGTGCAGGCGATGAAGCCGGGCTCGGTCATCGTCGATCTGGCGGCCGGGCGCGGTGCGGAATACGAGGGCCGGCGCGGCGGCAACTGTCCGCTGACCGAGGCGGACCAGGTGGTCGTCAAGCACGGCGTGCAGATCGTCGGCTATACGAACCTGCCGGCGATGGTGCCCGCCGATGCGTCGTCGCTGTACGCGCGCAACCTGCTCGACTTCCTGAAGCTGATCGTCACCAAGGAAGGCGCGCTCAACATCGATCTCGCGGACGACATCGTCGCGGCCACGCTGCTGGCGCGCGACGGTCAGGTCACGCGCAAGTAACGGGAGAGCGGCGATGGAAGTCATCAATCACACCGTGATCAATCTGATCATCTTCGTGCTGGCGATCTACGTCGGCTATCACGTGGTCTGGAACGTCACGCCCGCGCTGCATACGCCGCTGATGGCCGTGACCAACGCGATCTCGGCGATCGTGATCGTCGGCGCGATGCTCGCGGCGGGCCTGACGGTCGGCGGCGCGGGCAAGTTCTTCGGCACGATCGCGGTCGCGCTCGCGGCCGTCAACGTGTTCGGCGGCTTTCTCGTCACGCGGCGAATGCTCGAGATGTTCAAGAAGAAAGAGCCGAAGAAACTTCCCGCTGGCGGCAAGGAGGGTGCGTAAATGAGCCTGAACGTCGTCACGCTGCTGTATCTGGTCGCGTCGGTCTGCTTCATCCAGGCGCTCAAGGGGCTGTCCAATCCGAAGACCGCGCGCGTCGGCAATACCTTCGGCATGGTCGGCATGGCGATCGCGATTCTCACGACCATCGCGCTGATCTCGAAAGAGGCCGCCGCGCTCGGCTCCAATCTCGGCCTCGGGCTCGGCCTGCTGCTGGGCGGGCTGGTGGTCGGCGGCGCGATCGGTGCGTTCGTCGCCGCGCGCGTCGAGATGACGAAGATGCCCGAACTCGTCGCGGCCATGCACTCGCTGATCGGTCTAGCCGCGGTGTGCATCGCGTATGCGGTCGTCTCCGAGCCCGCCGCGTTCGGCCTCATCGATCCCGACAATCCAATCCCGGGCTTCCTACCGTACGGCAATCGTATCGAGCTGTTCATCGGCACGTTCGTCGGCGCGATCACGTTCTCGGGCTCGGTGATCGCGTTCGGCAAGCTGTCGGGCAAGTACAAGTTCCGGCTCTTCCAGGGCGCGCCGGTCGTGTACGCGGGCCAGCATCTGATCAACCTGATGCTCGCGCTCGCGATGATCGGCTTCGGCATCCTCTTCTTCCTCACGCAATCGTGGCTGCCGTTCATCATCATGACGGTCATTGCGTTCGTGCTCGGTGTGCTCATCATCATTCCGATCGGCGGCGCGGACATGCCGGTCGTCGTGTCGATGCTGAACTCGTACTCGGGCTGGGCGGCGGCCGGCATCGGCTTCTCGCTGAACAATCCGATGCTGATCATCGCGGGCTCGCTCGTGGGTTCGTCGGGGGCGATCCTGTCGTACATCATGTGCAAGGCGATGAACCGCTCGTTCTTCAACGTGATTCTCGGCGGCTTCGGCAACGAGGTGGGCGCTGCGACGGGCGGTGCGACGGAGCAGCGTCCGGTGAAATCGGGTTCGGCCGACGATGCCTCGTTCATGCTCGGCAACGCCGAAACCGTCGTGATCGTGCCGGGCTACGGGCTGGCCGTGGCGCGCGCGCAGCATGCGTTAAAGGAGTTGACCGACAAGCTCGTCGAGAAGGGCATCGAGGTGAAGTACGCGATTCACCCGGTGGCGGGCCGCATGCCGGGCCACATGAACGTGCTGCTCGCCGAGGCCGAAGTGCCGTACGACATGGTCTACGAGATGGAAGACATCAACGGCGAATTCGGCCAGGTCGACGTGGTGCTCGTGCTCGGCGCGAACGACGTGGTGAATCCGGCGGCGAAGAACGATCCGAAGTCGCCGATCGCGGGCATGCCGATCATCGAGGCGTACAAGGCGCGCACCGTGATCGTCAACAAGCGTTCGATGGCGGCGGGCTATGCCGGGCTCGACAACGACCTGTTCTACATGGACAAGACGATGATGGTGTTCGGCGACGCGAAGAAGGTGATCGAGGAGATGGTGAAGGCGGTGGAGTAGGCGTACCCGGTTTCGTTGTTCGCGGTTCGTTTCAGTCCACTCGCCGCTCGCCGCCTGTGCTGATAGCAACGGCGACGGGCGGCGGGCTCTCACCGCGACTTCGCATTGACATGCCGCAGCAGGTCCGCGAGCCGCCTGCCTTCCCGATCAGGATAAGTTTCGAGCACCTCGAGATCGCGGATCTTTTCGAGCCCGAAATTGCGGAAATCGCCGCGCAGTTCGCACCATGCACCGAGCGTCCAGCGCGCGCCCCAATACGCGAGCGCGAGCGGCCAGACGCGCCGCTCGGTGTTCGCGCCGTTCGCGTCGGTGTACGCGAAACGCACCACCTGGCGCATGTCGATCGCGCGATGCAGCGTGTCGAGCTGCGCCGAAAAATCCCCTTTGATGTGAAACGACGGTGCGAAGATCGCGAGCCGTTCGAGCGTCGCGCGCTTGTCGGCGGGCATCGCCGAGGCGATCTTCGCAAGTGCTCCGCGCGCGCCGCTTGCGAAGCCCGCGCCGCCCCACGATTCGAGCATGCGCGCGCCGGCTGCGAGCGCGGCGAGTTCGTCGGCGGTGAAGGTGAGCGGCGGCAGACTCGCCGAGCGCGAGAGCCGGTAGCCGATGCCGGCTTCGCCTTCGATCGGCACCCCTGACAATTGCAGATCGCGCACGTCGCGATAGACCGTGCGCAGCGAAACGTTGAGCCAGTCGGCCAGTTGCTGCGCGGTGGTCAGGCGCCGCCCGCGCAGCAACTCGGCGATCTGGAACAGGCGGTCGGCGCGGCGCGTCATCGTGGGCGTCGGGTAGAAGAGGAGGGGGAGGGTCCCGCGATGATAGCGCCGCATGGCGGCTTCCGGTGGACGTGCGGCGAGCCGGGTGCGCCTAGCCGTTGGTACGCGAATGCAGGCCGACGCGGTTGCCCTCGGTATCGATGAAGAACGCGATATAGCCGATATCCTGCGGCAGCTCGATCACCGGGCCGTCGGTCTTGCCGCCCGCCCGCTCGATGCGCGCGAGGGCGACGTTGACGGTGGGCTGCGCGTTCAGGTAGACGGTGACGCCGTCGGCGGCAGGCTTCATCGACGGGCCGTGGACGATCGCGCCGCCGGTGGCCGGCTCTTCATAGCCGAACGTGGCGATCGGCTGACCGCCGAACTCCTGGCGGTTCAGTTCGACATCGAGCGCGGCTTCGTAAAAGCGCACCGCGCGGTCGAAATCGACGGACGGAATTTCGAACCAGGCAACGACTTTGGGCAATGCGGACATGACACTCTCCTTCGGTTGGCAGTAGGCCGTACAAGGCGCCGGATGGCGTGAGAAGGAGTGTGCTGGAGGGCTGCTGACAGCGTAGTGGCAGTAGGGGACGAGTGGTTTGTCTGTGCCGTCGTCCCTTACCACATCAAATGAAAAAGCCACGGTCGTGAGACCATGGCTTTTCTTGCCGGCATGGCGTGCTTGCAATGCGGCGTCGCTTGAGGCTTGACGCGCTTCGTTGCCTTAGCCCGCCGCCGACACATCCCCCTGCGGCCGCTGCCGTACACTGCCCGCGATCAGGTCGAAGCGGAACAGCCGGCATTCGAGCGCGCCGTTAAAGAGCGGTGTCTTGGTCGATTCGCGCAGCCGCAACTGGCCCGGCAGCTTGCGATCCGAGGTCAGGATAAACGCGTTCCAGCCGGCAAAACGCTGCTTCAATGCATTGCCGAGCGACTGGAAAAATTCGCTGTCGGGCGCTTCTTCCTGAATGCGGCGAAAGCCGTCGTCGTCGCGATGCTCGCGATTGCCGCGTCCTTCGCGCAACTCGCCGCGTGCATTGCGGCCGCGCACTTCGATCCGCTCGCCATACGGCGGATTCGCGACGAGGATGCCGGCCCCCGAGGCGGGCGGCGTCATGTCGCGCGCATCGAGCTGCTTGAGCGGAATCGTCGGCAAGCCGGCGCGCTCGAAGTTCGCGCGTGCTTTTTCGAGCATGTCGCCGGAGATGTCGCTGCCGAAAATCTGCAAGTCGGTGCCGCGAGAACCGCGTGCCGTGTTTTTCGCTTCGAGCGCCGCGCCCTTCAGCGCTTGCCAGGTCCGCGAGTCGAACTGCTTGAGCTTCTCGAAGCCGAAGCGGCGCTCGACGCCCGGCGCGATGTTCAGCGCAACCTGCGCCGCTTCCGCGAGGAACGTGCCGCTGCCGCACATCGGGTCGTAGAGCGGCGTGCCGGCTTGCCAGCCCGTGAGACGCAGAATGCCCGCCGCGAGGTTTTCGCGCAGCGGCGCGGCACCCTTGTCGAGACGCCAGCCGCGCTTGAAGAGCGGGTCGCCCGACGTGTCGAGGTAAAGCGTGCAATCGGTCGCCGTCAGGAACGCGAACACGCGCACGTCGGGCATCGCGGTGTCGATGCTCGGGCGCGCGCCGCTCTTTTCGCGCAGACGGTCGCAGATCGCGTCCTTCACGCGCAGCGTCGTGAATTCGAGGCTGCGCAGCGGCGACTTGATCGCGGTGACGTCGACACGCAGCGTCTCGTGCGCGGAGAACCACTGCTCCCAGCGCTGTTCGACCGCGAGTGCGTAGATGTCCTGTTCGCTGCGGTAGGGCCGATGCGCGATTTTCAGCAGCACGCGGCTCGCGAGTCGCGAATGCAGGTTGGCGGCCATGCCGGCAGCCCAGCCGCCGCGGAAATGCACGCCGCCCGGCACCTGGGCGCCGGCCGTGAACGGTGCGCCGTTCAGATGCTGGGCGGCAATTTCGGCGAGTTCGGCCGCGAGCGGAGCTTCGAGCCCGCGCGGGCAAGGAAGGAAGAAATCGAAGGACATTGAGGTTGCCGCAAGGCTTGGGATAAGGCGCTATTGTACGCGGTCGGGGTGGGCGGCCCGGCGCGATTCGTGCCGGGCCAGGCCAGGCGAGGGTGCCGCCCGGCTCGCCCTAGCGCCCTTGCGGTTCTGTCTTCGCCGGCCACACGAGTTCCAGCGGCCGCCGCCGCAGCCGCTGCCAGATTGCGCCACGCAGCGAGCGCACCGCGCTGCGCCGCAAATCGCGCGATTTCGCGGCCATATAGAACGCCAGCGCGAAACTGACTGCGACGTTGAGAATCGCCATGCTGCCGACGCCCGCCACCGCCCACCACAGCGCCGGCAGTCGCAGCGCGTCCTTGCCGAGCACGCCGAGCGCGACGCCGATCGAGCCGGCGCTGAGCGTCACGTGACGCACCTCGAACTTGAACGCGAACGCGGTCAGGATCGCCGGCACGAGTCCGAGCATCAGGCCGAGCGTGATATTGCCGGCCACGCCCGCGACGTTCGTGCGGCAGAAACGCGCGAGACGCTCGGCACCGGCCGCGCCGAGCGTCATGCGCAGACGGCGGTTGTAGGCGAGCGCATCGGCGACGCGATGCAGGATGAACCAGTTGTCCGCCCAGCCCGCGAGCAGGCTCGACGACCACAGCAGCACGCCGGTCAGCGCCGCGTAGAACGGCGTCGGCCCGACGAGCGAGAACGACTGCAGCGTCGCGAGCGCCTTGTCGGCGGAGATCAGATCGGTGTGGAACAGCGCGTGCCACAGCAGGTCCACGCCGAGGCTCACGGGGAACACGAGCAGCACGTTGCCGAGCACGGCGGCGGCCTGGGTGCGCATCAGCGCCGTCACCGAGCTGACGAAGCTGTCGACGCCCGCCGGCGTGCCGACGTCGTCGAGTTCGCGCGCGAGCGTCGGCGCGGTCATGGCCGGCTGCTTGGTCGCGAGCGAGAAGTGAAGGAAGTGCATGAGCAGGAAGCTCGCCGAGTAGTTGATGCCGGCGAGCAGGCCTTCGAGCATCGCGTGCAGATGCGCGCCCGTGATCGCGAACTTCACGCAGACCGTCACGACGGTGACGAGCCCGCCGCCGGCCGCCATGCGCATCATCTTCAGATACTCGGCGCGGTCGCGCGCGATGTAGTGCTCGCCGGTGTCGGCGCTGTACTCGACGACCTTGCGCGCGAGCAGCGAGAAATTGCTGCGCGCGAGATGCGCGACGCTCTGGCTGGCCTGATTCGCGCGTACGAGTTCGGCGCTCAGGCGCGCGACCGCGCGCAGGTCGTCGCGCGCGAGCCATGCGTCGAGCAGATGCTCGGCGCGTTCGATGCGCATGCGCATCCGCTCGACCTGGAACACGATGTCGACGCTCACGCCGTTGCGATACAGATGCGCGAACACGTTGTCGGTCGCGACGCGGCACTCGTCGAGCAGCAGCCGCAGATAGTTGACCTCGCGCAGCAGCGGCTCCTGCGGGCCGCCCGCGGCGTAGGCGTCGTGGGCGGCTTCGAGCGCGAGCATCGCGCGCGTGAGCCGGTAGAACGGCTGTTTTTCCATCGCGACGCGCACGTCGCTGGTGTCGTCGGCGAGTGCGTCGCTTGCGGCCGCGCCGCCGAGGCGGCTGCGCACCGTCTGCGACAGACCGGTCGAGCTGATCTGGCAGGTGAGGTTATGCAGCGCGGCGAGCAGATCGAGCGAGAACGGCGTGCTGTTGCGCGCTGCGTCTTCAGCGGAGGCGAAGCCGAACAGCGCGTGAATGCGCGCGAGCAGATCGGCGGGCAGCGTGTCGATCCATTCCGCGTCGAGCCCGGAGCCGAACATCAGCGTGACGATCGCGGTGAGGTCGCGGCGGTTCGGCGCGGGCGGGATCAGCGAGGCTTCGACGCGCTCGAACACCGCGCCGAAGAAGCCGGAATGCACGGGCATGCCGGCGTCGCAGAGCAGCGAAAGGCTGTCGCTTTCGCGCAGCAGCGCGCGCAGAATGCCGGCCACGTTGGCCTTCCACGCGGGATTGCGATCGAGCACGTGCAGCAGATAGCGGATGCGCGTGTGCGCGGGGTTCTTCGATGGCGGCGCGGCGGATTCGGCGGCGCTGTTCGCGGCCTCGGCCGCGCCGGGCTGCACCGCGCGGCCGCGGCGAATCCAGTGCGCGAGTTCGATCAGCCATTCGCTGCGCTCCGCGTAGGGCGCGGTTTGATCGGCAATCGCGAGCAGCGCATCGAGTTGATGCCCGCCGTCGCGCGACGCGCGCCATTTTCTGATGAGTCGTTTGAGCGAGTCGAACATGGTTTTTCTGTGTCCTGCGGATGCCGAGGGGGATGGGTGGGCCGGTGCCTCGAATGCCTCAGGCGCCGCTTCCCGTGCTCATCCCCGCGGCCGGACAGGGCGGCACGACCACCGCCGCCGCTTTTCCTGTCGCCGCCCCCGACGCACCCGCCATCCCCACACCGCTCGCCGCCATCGCCCGCACCGCCGACGCGATCTGCGTCGACACTTCCGCGAGCGCGCGCCGGTGCCCATCGACGAGCGCGTCATACCCGCTGCCAACCGTCTCGCCGACCACGCTGCGGCACGTCATCACCGCATTGCCGCGCACGGCCCGCACGCTCCACACCGCATCGATCAGCGCATGCGAGCCGGGCCACGACTCGAAGCGCTGCACGTTCATCGCGATCCGATACACCGGCGTGTTGTCCGAACGCGCGGTGCCGAACGCATCGAGGGTGCCGAGCTGCTGCGTCAGGTCCGTCGACAGCGCGCGGCGAATTTCGTCGCCAGGCAGCGAGGCCCAACGCTCCTGTTCGAGCAGTTGCACCTGGGTCGGACCGCTTTGCACGACCAGCTGATTTCTCGACACCTGCGGCGGCACGTTGACCGGCGCGACTTCGATCAGCCACGCGGGCGCGGGCGCCGTGCGCGCCGTGGCCGGCGCCGGCGCATCGGCGCCGCCCAGCGTATAGAAGTGGCTCGACG